>JAYTGI010000195.1:0-1791 GCA_043733605.1 Demequina sp.
AATCGCGCTCGCATCGAGGGACGAGACGACGACACGGAAGAAGTGATCCGCAAGCGTCTCGAGGTCTACGCCGAGGCGACGGCACCCGTGACGGCTTTCTACGACGTGCGGGGCGTGCTGGTGCGAGTTGACGGTATCGGCGACGTCGACGACGTGACTTCTCGCATCGTCGCTGTACTCGACGCGCGGTAGGGCATGGCTCGCGGAGTCGAATACAAGACCAGGCCCCAGATGCGGGTCATGGCACGCGCGGGCCTCGTCGTAGCCGATGCCCTTGACGCCGCGCGGGCGGCAGCGGTTCCGGGCGCAACGACCGCGCAGGTCGACGCGGCTGCCGCGAAGGCGATAGCCGCAGCCGGCGCCACGTCCAACTTCTTGGGTTACTACGGCTTCCCTGCGGTGTCGTGCGTCTCGATCAATGACGAGATTGTCCACGGCATCCCGGGCCCGCGCGTCATTGAGGACGGCGACATCGTGTCGATCGACTGCGGCGCGATCGTCGAGGGCTGGCATGGGGACTCCGCGCTGTCGCTCATCGCTGGCACGCCTCGCGGCGGACAAGATACTCACTTGGTCGAGCGCACCGAGGCCGCCCTGTGGGCGGGCATTGCGGCGCTGGCCACGTCCCACCGACTCGACGAGGTATCGGGCGCGATCGGGGACGTCGCCGACGGGGCCAAGGTGCACCCACTCATCGGCTATGTGGGCCACGGGATCGGTACTTCGATGCACCAAGCACCCGATGTCCTCAACTACCGGACGCGGGGACGACACCCCAAGATCAAGCCGGGAATGTGTCTCGCGATCGAGCCGATGTTCGTCATCGGCACGGCCGAATCCTCCGTGCTCGACGACGAGTGGACCGTGGTCTCTGCCGATGGCTCGCGGGCGGCACACTGGGAGCACTCCGTTGCCGTCCATGAGGATGGGATCTGGGTCTTAACCGCTCGCGATGGCGGAGCGGCGCGACTCGCGGCCTTCGGCATCGTGCCGGTCGCTCCCTAGGCCTCTCCGCTCCCTAGGACCCCCGCTTCCTAGCGCTCCCCGCTCCCTAGGACCCCTTACAAGGGTGCCCCCCACATCGGGGGCAGAAAGAGCCCTGTTACCAGGTATATCTCGGCGCGGCATGTGGATATTCTCACAAGTGAGTCCAAAAACTGGCGTGCGCTCTCATCGACGCGTATTTCTAGGTGGTGAACCGCCGGCGAGGGCAACCGGTGGAGCATCCGCCTTGTTGATGGCTCCGCACAGTGCCCTCGACGCAATGAGGGAGCACCATGGTCAGGGGACCTTCCGCCGTCCGCGGGTCGCAGCATGAGCTCGCCGATGCCATGCGAGAAGACCTTCACCGCACACACATGGCGCTACTGGCTCAGTCGCGAAGTGGTTCGGTCCGCGAGGTCATTGCGCAGAGAGACGACGTTCCATTCGGCGTGCAGGCGGCGTTGTCCAATGACGATCTCCATGAAGTCCGGGCGGCGATTGCGGCCAATCCGCGTGCCGCAGTCTCGGTCATGCACCACCTCGCCGCGGACTCCAACCATTGCGTGCTCCTCGCGCTAGCCTTGAACCCGAGCACGCCGCGAGAGGTGGCTCAGAAGCTCGCGAGTCACAGGCGAGCGGACGTGCGCAACGCGGCGATATGTCGTCTCGAAAGGCGTGAGGCACCGGTCGCCGCCCCGATTTTTGATCCCGACTCCCACATCCCCGAATTGCGCGAGCGGGCAGAACGTGCGCCCGAGCAGGTCCCAGACGTTCTTCGATGGGCTTTCGGCGAGGAGATCGACTACC
>JAYTGI010000196.1:0-5283 GCA_043733605.1 Demequina sp.
GTTCGTGGTCGGGTGCACGGTAAGCCCCCGCAACCTACGCAACGCGACGTGGTCGTGGCGCAGACGGTTGAGAGTGGTGAGGAGCGACGCCATTCCGTAGTCGTCCGCGCGCGCCCAATCTCGGTGCTTGTACTCGTACTTTTCATTGTCGATCTGTTCCTCGACGCCCGGCCTGGGGATGGACTCGATGAATTCGTACCCCGTGTAGATCCCGTACGACGGGGCTCCCGTGGCGGCCAGTGCGGCCCGCATCTTCCAATAAGGCACGCCGCCGCGCTGCATGTCAGGCGTGAGGATGTCGTGGGTGGTTGGCCAGAAGTTGGGGCGCATGAAGTAGGAAGACGGTCCGGTGAGTTCCGTGAGGTACTCGCCCATCTCGGCGGCGGTGGTGCGCCACGTGAAGTACGAATAACTCTGGTGGAAGCCGACCTTCGCGAGGGTGTGCATCATCGCAGGCCGCGTGAACGCCTCGGACAGGAAGAGCACGTCGGGGCGAGTCTTGGCGATGTCAGCGAGCAGGCGTTCCCAGAACGTCAGCGGCTTGGTGTGCGGGTTGTCGACGCGGAAGATCGTCACGCCAGCGGCCATCCACACCTCGAGCACATCTCGAATCGCCTGATAGATGCCCTCGGGGTCGTTGTCGAAGTTCAGGGGGTAAATATCCTGGTACTTCTTGGGTGGATTCTCCGCATACGCGATGGTGCCGTCGATTCGCGTGGTGAACCACTCCGGGTGCGTCGTCACCCACGGGTGATCGGGAGAGCATTGGAGCGCGACGTCGAGCGCCACTTCGAGACCCACGTCACGAGCCGTGGCGACGAAAGCCTTAAACGATCGCATGGTGCCCAGATCGGGGTGTATGCCATCGTGGCCACCCTCGGCCGCGCCGATGGCGTACGGGCTGCCAGGGTCCGTGGACTCGGCGGCTAGCGAGTTGTTGCGTCCCTTGCGGTGCGTCGAGCCGATGGGGTGAATGGGCGTGAGATAGACGACGTCGAAGCCCATGTCGGCGATCGCGGGTAAGCGCTTGGCCGCCGTGGCGAACGTGCCCGACTTCCATACACCCGTGCGCTTATTGAGCTTGGCGCCTTCGGACCGCGGGAAGATCTCGTACCACGCCGAGACGAGCGCCTTCTCGCGCTGAATGAGTAGCGGGTAGTCGCGCGACGACGTCACTGACTCGCGCAATGGCGCCTCGCGGAGGATTTCCCTGACCTTGGGGGACAGGGCGGCTGCGACGCGGGCGTCTGGCGGCGTGCGCCCATCCGTGAGGGTGGCGATCGCTTCGTTGAGCAACTCGCGAGTGCGCGGTGGCCTGCGGACCTCGTCGCGGGCCCTCGAGAGGACTGTGACGCCCTCATCAAGCATCAACTGGACGTCAACCCCCGCGTGAATCTTGACCTCTGCCGCGTGCAGCCACGTTCCGACCGGATCCGACCAGGCCTCGACCCTGAACGAGTGGAGGCCCTCCTTGGTCGGCAAGAATTGCGCGACATACAGGGCATTGCCCCAGTCCTTGAGGGGCATGGGGAACGAGTGCGCTTTGCCGTCGGGGTCGGTCACCACAACTGTGGCGCCCTCCGCATCGTGTCCTTCGCGGAAGATCGTTGCCGAGATGGGCACGGCCTCGCCGATGACGGCGCGGGCGGGCCAGCGGCCCTCTTCAAGCGACGGTTGCACGTTGACGATGGGAACGCGGCCCACCGAGGCCTCGACGCTTCGGTCCATGGAAAGAACCTACTCGTCTTTGGTGTCGCGGCCAAAGAGCGGCAGGTCAGTGGGTCTTGCCAACTTGCGCCCGAATTGGCGCCGTCCTACTGCCGTTCCTCGAGAGGCGTGGTCACGTAGAGACGCATGGTCATTGGCTCCATCTCGATGACAGTTCCAGGGGTCACAGTGTCCGATGGACGCTCGCTCGGGGACTCCCAGACGCTGTCCCACACGAGGGACCACGGCGCGCCGTCGTCGGCTGGGATCGTGACGGTGGCAGACACTCTGGAGCCGTTGATGACCAACAGCGAATCCGCCGCGTCTTGGTCAGATAGCGAGCGCATAAACTGCACCACTCGCGTGGTGGGGTCTTCCCACCAATCCTCGTTTTCGTGGTCTCCATCGATCGTGAACCATGCCGAATCGGCCCGGTGCAGGCTGTCGCGCGGATCGTCATCAACACCGTCGTAGAAGCGTCCAGGGCGCAACACGGGGTGCGCCTTGCGCAGGCCGATGAGGTGAGCCACCGTGTCACGCACCTGCACTTGCCACGGCTCGGTCTCCCAGTCGATCCAGGAAATCTCGTTGTCCTGGCAATAGGTGTTGTTGTTGCCTCCCTGGGTGCGGCCGATCTCGTCGCCGCCCAGAATCATCGGTGTGCCCGCGGAGAGGAGCAGGGTGCCCAGAAGGTTGCGCAGGGACCTTCGACGGCGGCGCAACACCTCCGTGTCGTCCGTCGGCCCTTCGGCGCCGTGGTTGTAGGAGCGATTGTTGTCCGTGCCGTCCCTGTTGTTTTCGCCGTTTGCTTCATTGTGCTTGCCGTTGTATGCCGTGAGGTCGTAAGCGCTGAAGCCGTCGTGTGCGGTCACGAAGTTGATGGAGGCCATGGGGCCGCGCATCCCATACGGCTCGGTGTGGCCAAAGAGGTCGGCGGATCCGGCGAGGCGGGTGGCAAGCTCGGGCGCGGTCGCGTGGTCCCTCTTGCCGACGATGCCGGCGCCAAACGTGAGCCAGTAGTCGCGAACGTAGTCGCGAAAGCGGTCGTTCCACTCCGACATCGGCGAGGGAAAGTTGCCCACTTGCCAACCGCCCATTCCCATGTCCCACGGCTCCGCGATGAGCTTGGCCGAGCCAAGCACAGGGTCCGTGGTGAGCGCCACCAGGAAGGGGTGGCCGGTCGAGAAGCCGCTCATGGTCCGGCCGAGCGTCGTCGCGAGGTCGAAGCGGAAGCCATCGACTCCCATCACGTCCGTCCAATACCTGAGTGAATCCAGGGCCATCTTGATGACGGAGGGGTTGGAGAAGTCGAGGGTGTTGCCTGTGCCAGTGACATCGTCGTAGTGCTGCGGGTTCATGGGGTTGTGGCGGTAGTACGAGAAGTTGTCGAGGCCCTTCCAGCTCACCACGCGGTCGCCCCAGCCGCCCTCGCTCGTGTGGTTGTAGACCACATCGAGGATCACCTCAAGCCCGGCCTGGTGCAGGATGTCGACCATTCCCCTGAACTCGTCACGAACCGCGTTGGCGCCGTCTGCCTGGGCCTTTTCTGTTGCATAGGAGGTGTTGGCCGCGAAAAAGCTGAGCGTCGAATAGCCCCAGTAGTTGCTCAGGCCAAGGTTCTCCAGGTGCGGTTCCGACGTGGACGAATGAACCGGAAGCAACTCGATCGCGGTCACGCCCAGATCGGTAAGGCGTTTGATCGCGGCCGGGTGCGCCAGTCCGGCGTACGTGCCACGCAGCTCCTCGGGGACGTCCTGCATGAGCTGAGTGAAGCCCTTGACGTGTGCTTCGTAGAGCACTGTGTCTCGCCAGGGTGTGCGGGGCTTGGGAGTGGGAAGAGGGCCATCGTGATCTGGCATCACCACGGACCTGGGCATGAATGGCGCGGAGTCCGTGCCATCGCGATTGGAATCAAGAACACTCGCGCCAGGGGCCGTCGTCTGAGAAACAAGCCCATCGAGGCCCCGCCCATACGGGTCGATGAGCAGCTTGGCTGGGTTGTAGCGGTGCCCGCGCTTCGTCGCCCACGGCCCCGATGCTCGGAACCCGTAGCGCTGCCCCGGAACGATTTCCTCGACGAAGCCGTGCCACACACCGTGGTCGGGTCCATTGAGAGACACCCTGCGCTCCGTGTCTGCGTCATCGAATAGACAAAGGTCGACGCCAGTGGCGTGAGCAGCAAAGACCGCTACGGTCACCCCGCCATCGACGGGGTGAACGCCAAGACGGAACGGATCAGGGGAGGGGAGGGCGGTCACGGCGGGGACTGACCGTGCCGCTGCTTTGCGGGGAGACATGGCCCCATTGTGCCTTGCCGTCGTTTCGCTGAGGTTGCGCGCGCCTCCCGGTAGTCTTGACCCATGCGCATAGTGGTCACCGTCAAGTTCGTGCCCGACCTGCAATCCTCGCGCTCGTTCACAGATGGAACCGTCACCCGCACCGCAGACGACGGAACCATGAACGAGCTGGACGAGAACGCGGTCGAGGCAGCCCTTCAACTTAGGGAGTCCCTTCCCGAGGGCGAGTGTGAGGTCTACGCGCTGACCGTCGGTGGCGCCGATGCCGTGACGGCCGTGCGGAAGGCCCTCCAGTTGGGGGTCGATCACGCCGTCCACGTGTGTGACGCAGCCATTGCGGGATCCGACGTCTTCGGCACCGCAGCCGTGCTCGCTGCGGCCGTGCGCGAGATCGAGAAGGATGGCGCGGTTGACCTGGTGATCACAGGGATGGCCGCGCTCGACGGGCTCACATCGATGCTGCCCACCGCGCTCGCGACCGAGCTTGACGTCGCCCAGTTGACCCTCGCTTCCCACCTCGAGGTCGCCGACGACACCGTGACGATCGTGCGCCACTTGCCCGAAGCCCACGAGACCGTCTCGGCGGCGTTGCCTGCTCTCGTGTCCGTCACTGACGAGGCGAATAAGCCGCGCTACCCGAACTTCAAGCTCATCATGGCTGCACGCACCAAGCAGGTGACGACGTGGAGCCTCGCCGACATCGGCGTCGATCCGGTGACGGTGGGCGCCATGGCGGCCCGCACCACCGTGGTCGATGCATCGCCGCGGCCGCGGCGCGAAAATCGCGTGGTCGTGACCGACAAGGGCGAGGGCGGCCACCAGTTGGCCGCGTTCCTCATCGAGAGGGGGCTCGCATGACAGCAACAGTTGCCGTGCTCATCGAGCACCGCGATTCCGAGAGTGGTGGATCCGAGATCGCTCAGCCTGCACTCGAGGCGCTGACTCTTGCGCGCACCATCGGGCGGCCGGTTGCCGTGTGGATGGGTGAGGAGCCCACCGCCGAGGCCGTGAGCGCCCTGGGCGAGTTTGGCGCAGAGGAGGTGCGCGTGCTCGCGATCGGCGAACGGGCGCGCCACCCCAGGACCGCTGCGGCGGCGCTGGCGGCGGCAACGGGCGATGCCGCGCTCGTGCTGATGGTGTCGACCTTCGTCAACAAGGAGATCGCGACGCACCTCGCGCTCGCGACAGGCGCGGGCGTGGTTGTCGACGCCGCAGGAGCCGAGATGGTCGATGGTCGTATCGAGGCGCACCAGACGGTATTCGCCGCGACCTGGAACGT
>JAYTGI010000197.1:0-13554 GCA_043733605.1 Demequina sp.
GGCTTGCAGGCTTCTTCGGACGCCGCGAGCTCGGCCAGGACGCGTGGGACGAACTCGAAGAGGCGTTACTCCTCGCGGATGTGGGCGCCGCTGTCACCGAACAAATCATCGCGGAGGTTCGCGCGAGGGTCTCCGGAGGTGACGAAAGCCCCAAAGAGGCTGTACGCGCCGCGTTGCTTGCCGCCATTGACCCAGACGCGGACCGCTCCATGAACGTGGGCGTCGCGGGCGCGGGAGTGCTCGCCCCAGTCCTCGTCGTCGGAGTGAATGGCGTGGGCAAGACAACGAGCGTGGGCAAGATCGCACGCGTCCTCGTTGCGGAGGGCTACTCCGTGGTGCTTGCCGCATCCGACACGTTTAGGGCGGCCGCCGCGGACCAACTCGAGACGTGGGGAGCGCGCGTGGGCGTCGCCACGATCAGGGCGGATGCCGAAGGAGCCGATCCCGCATCGGTCGCCTTCGACGCGACACAAGCCGCTCAGCGCGACGGCTCCGACGTTGTGCTGATCGACACCGCGGGAAGGTTGCAAAACAAGGCGGGCCTGATGGATCAGCTCGGCAAGATCGCTCGCGTCGTCACCAAAGTGGCGCCGATCAGCGAGACGCTGCTCGTCCTCGATGCGACCACGGGCCAAAACGGGCTGGCGCAGGCTCGTGTGTTCGCGGAGGCCGTGCCCCTCACCGGCATCGTGCTCACCAAAATGGATGGCACCGCCAAAGGCGGGATTGTGCTTGCGGTTCAACGGGTGCTTGGCGTCCCGGTGAAGTTTGTGGGACTTGGCGAGGGAGCCGACGACCTCGCTCCCTTCGACCCTGCGGGCTTCGTCGACGGACTACTTGGCGACTAGCACGACGCCCCGCGGGCATCGGCCGCGTCGACGGTCGGCCCCGAATTGTCCTCCCCAATACAGCGCCGACTCAGTTCGGAAACCCAGGCAAGGAGAGTGCTCCTGCCAGCTTCGACACAGAAGCTGAGGAAACCCTGGGGAGGTAGCCGTGGTGATCGACGCAGGAGACACCGCGTGGATGATCGTGGCGACGGACGAGACGTACACCATCGTCGATAGGGGCGAGACGGTGGTCGAGGCGTGGTCGTTCAGCTCCGAACCCGCCGACGGGGCGTGGCATTGCGTGGATGCCGAGCTGGTCGAATAGTGCCCCAAGCGCGGAGGGCATGAGCTCTTCTCCGCCTGCGCAACACGACTTTTACTTGGCCCGCGATTTCGTAACGGCACGGAAACACGGGGGAGGTTCAAGCGAAACCATCCTGCGGGAGTCTTGAATCACTGCTGGCCGTCCGGTCTGCGGAGGGAGAAGAAACAATGGATTTCACGCTGAATTCTGGCAACACCGCGTGGATGATCGTTGCGACCGCACTCGTGCTGCTGATGACGCCCGCGCTGGCGTTCTTCTACGGCGGCATGGTTCGCACGAAGTCCGTGCTCAACATGATGATGATGAGCTTCATCAGCATCGGCGTGGTCGCAGTCGTCTGGGTTGTGTACGGCTATGGACTGACCTTCGGTCCCGGCAAGCTAATAGGTGACCCGTCGGGCTTCTACGGCCTCAACAAGATCGCGGACACGAGCAGCCTCGCCGCAGCGGCCGGCGTGCCTTTCCTGGTGATGGCCGCCTTCCAGGCGACCTTCGCGATCATCACCGTCGCGCTCATCTCGGGCTCGGTCGCCGATCGCATGAAGTTCGCCGCGTGGACGGTGTTCACGCTCGTCTGGATCACGCTCGTCTACTTCCCTGTCGCTCACGCGGTGTGGAGCGGCGTCGGAATCCTCGGTTGGCAGAACGACATCACGCCGTCGTCGCCCATCGACTTCGCGGGTGGAACCGTCGTTCATATCAACGCCGGTGCGGCGGGCCTCGCTTTGGCTCTGGTACTCGGCCTCCGAAAGGGTTTCGGCAGAGAGCCCTTCAAGCCGCACAACCTCCCCTACGTCATGTTGGGTGCCGCGCTCCTGTGGTTCGGCTGGTTCGGCTTCAACGCGGGTTCCGAGTTTGCGGCAGACGCGACCGCAGGTCGCGCGTTCCTGAACACCACGGTAGCCCCAGCGGTCGCCATGCTCGCCTGGCTCATCGTTGAGAGAATCCGTGACGGTCACGCCACGTCGCTTGGCGCCGCGTCGGGCATCGTCGCAGGTCTGGTCGCGATCACCCCCGCCGCAGCCTCGGTGGACAGCTGGGGAGCCATCGCCATCGGCGCCGTTGCAGGGGTGATCTGTGCCTACGCGGTTGGCCTCAAGTACAAGTTCGGCTACGACGACTCGCTCGATGTCGTCGGTGTACACCTCTTCGGTGGTGTCGTGGGCACGCTCATGATCGGCCTCGTCGCGAACCTGACAGAAGGCACCACCTGGGCAGGCGCGGGCGACCCGCTGGTACCCAAGGATGGGCTGTTCTACGGGGGCGGTTTCGACCAGCTCATCACGCAGTCCATTGCGGCGGGCATTGTCGTCGTGTTCTCGTTCGTCATGACGTATCTCATCGCAACGGCGATTAAGTACACAATCGGTCTTCGCGTGAGCGAAGATGTTGAGGTCGCGGGTATCGACCTCGCGGAACACGGCGAAACCGCCTACGAGGAGGCCAAGTAACGATGAAGCTGGTTACCGCAATCATTCAACCGCACCGCGTTGACGAGGTCCGTGCCGCCATCGAGGCGGTCGGGGTCAAGGGTGTGACCGTCTCCGAGGCCGCCGGCTACGGCCGTCAGAAGGGCCACACCGAGGTCTACCGTGGCGCCGAATACACAGTGGACCTGGTTCCCAAGACTCGTCTTGAGATCCTCGTCGAGGACGCCGATGCCGCAGCAGTGACAGACGCAATCGTGTCGGCCGCTCAGACCGGCAAGATCGGCGACGGAAAGGTCTGGGTAGTCCCCGTTGATGACGTCGCTCGCGTTCGCACGGGCGAGCACGGCTCGGACGCTCTTTAAGGAGCTCAATACACGATGGGTCAATCGGACGTGGTCCGGGATGATTCTCACGCTGAGGTCCCGCATCCTTTGGGGGTGCGGGACCTCAAGCGTGAGAGGCAAGAGTTGGCGTTCACTCTCGCTCACCATCCCGGCAAAGAGCGGCGGCAGGCGATAGCCGCGCTCGTCAACGCGCGCCTTGCCGAGCACTTCGCCATGGTGGCCGACGGCGTCGAGGGCCTGACGCTCGCCGCCGTGGGAAGCGTCGGCAGGGCAGAAGCGGGGCCGCAATCCGATCTGGACCTCGTCTTGCTTCACGATGGCACGTCCAAGGGCAAGGCCTCGGCGGCGGCGGTCGCACAGCGACTCTGGTACCCGATCTGGGACGCGGGCCTTCAACTTGACCACTCCACCAGGTCGCTCGTCGAATGCAAGCAGGTCGCATCCAAGGACCTGGCCGCAGCGGCGGGATTGCTTGACCTTCGACACATCGCGGGAGACGAGCTTCTCGCCCAACAGGCGAGGTCCGCGATTCTCGCCGATTGGCGGTCCGCGGCCCGCAAGCGACTTCCCGACCTCCTGGCCGCGTCGCGCGCCCGCGCAGAACGCTGTGGCGAACTCGCTTACCTCATCGAGCCGAACATCAAAGAGTCGCGCGGGGGACTGCGCGACTACGTGAGCCTGACCGCGCTTGCCGCCACGTGGCTCACAGACAAGCCCCACGGCTCGGTCGATGACGCGGCAAACCACTTGTTGGACGTGCGCGACGCAGTGCAGATGGTCACCGGCAGAGCTACTCACATCGTCGGGAGGCACATCGCGCCTGATGTGGCGGAGCACCTGGGCTATGACGACGTCGACGAACTACTGGCGTCCGTTGCCAGGGCGGGACGCGTCATCGCCTTCGCCGTCGACACGACGGAGAGGGGCGCACGGCGCGCGCTCGAGAAGTCGGGCGTCGGTTCACGCGCCTTTCTTGCCAAGAGGAGGGGAAGCGCCCCGCGTCACGTTCACGTTGCCCTGGGACTCATCGACGTCGACGGCGAACTGGCGCTTGCACCCGGCTACGTTGCCGAGACCGACGCCGCCCTTCCGCTGCGGGCCGCCGCCGCTGCGGCCACCAAGGGGTTGGCCTTCACGCCGAGCCTTCTGGAGGCCTTCGCGCGTTGCCCCGAGCTGCCGGTGCCATGGACGGACGATGTGCGGCGGCACTTTGGGGAGCTTCTGCGCGCGTCCCAGCACCTCGTGTCGGTATGGGAGGCGCTCGACGTCTCTGGACAGATTGTGCGGTGGATTCCGCAATGGGCGCCAGTACACAACCGGCCGCAGCGCAATCCGTTCCACGTGCACACGGTCGATCGCCACCAGGTCGAGACCGTGGTGCTCGCCGGTCGCATGCGCCGTCAGGTGAGTCACAGCGATCTGTTGCTCTACACGGCGCTCTTCCACGACATCGGCAAACAAGCCGGTGTCACCGACCACTCGGTGTTTGGCGCCGCGCTCATCCCAGGTATCGCCGCTCACGTTGGCCTGCCCGAGGCATTGGCGGGCGATATCCAGACCCTGGTGCGTCAGCACCTCACACTCGCCGACTTCGCGACGACGCGAGACCCGGACGATCCGGCTGTGGCGGCGGATCTCATGGAAAGGCTTGGGGGGCGGCGCGATCTCTTCGAGACGCTACGCGTGTTGACGGAGGCCGACGCGAGGGCCGCGAGCCCCAAGGCGTGGACCGCTTGGCGTGAACAACTCATCGAGAACCTCACGTCGCGGGTAAGGGCCTCACTAGGGCCGGAGCCGCAGGTACGCTAGTCGGACCGCTCACGCCGAAGGGAGAGCCATGTTCGCCAGCTTGTCTGATCGTCTGACAGCCACGTTCCGCACCCTGCGCGGAAGGGGAAGGCTCACCGAGGCCGACATCGACGGCACCGTCGCCGAGATCAGGCGCGCCTTGCTCGATGCCGACGTCGCTCTGCCCGTCGTCACAACATTCACCGATCGCATTCGTGCCCGCGCCATTGGCGTCGAGGTATCTGGGGCCCTCAACCCTGGCCAGCAAGTCGTCAAGATCGTCCACGAGGAACTCGTGGAGATCCTGGGCGGCAGCGCGAGGCCCCTGCGCTTCGCAAAGTCGGGCCCCACCGTGATCATGCTTGCAGGCCTGCAGGGCGCGGGCAAGACGACGTTCGCAGGCAAGCTTGCGCACCACCTCAAGGGCCAGGGTCATACGCCGCTTCTCGTGGCCGCCGACCTGCAGCGACCGAATGCCGTGACGCAACTCGAGGTCGTCGGCGAGCGCGCAGGAGTGCCTGTCTTCGCGCCCGAACGAGGCGTGACCCGAGCGGACGAGCGCGTCAAGGGTGATCCAGTCAAGGTCGCCAAAAACGCGATCAAGGAGGCCGTCAGGCGCCAGCACTCCGTCGTGATCGTCGACACCGCCGGCCGCCTTGGCGTCGACGCGGAACTCATGAGGCAAGCAGGCGACATTCGCAAGGCCGTCGACCCTGACGAGGTCTTGTTCGTCATCGACGCGATGATCGGTCAGGACGCGGTGGCGACGGCCAAGGCGTTCCAGGCTGGCGTCGCGATGACGGGCGTGGTGCTGAGCAAGCTGGACGGAGACGCTCGCGGTGGCGCGGCGCTCTCGGTCCGCGAAATCACAGGCGTGCCGATCCTCTTCGCATCCACGGGAGAGAAACTCGACGAGTTCGAGGTCTTCCACCCCGAGCGTATGGCGAGCCGCATCCTCGACATGGGCGACATGCTCACTCTCATCGAGCAGGCCGAGCAGAGGTTCGACCAGGTCGAGGCCGCCCGCATGGCCGACAAGATGGCCAAGGGGGAGGACTTCACTCTCACCGACTTCTTGAGCCAGATGCAGCAGCTCAAGAACATGGGCTCGATGAAGAAGATGCTCACGATGCTCCCAGGAATGGGCCAGGCGCGTGAGCAGATCGAGAACCTTGATGAGCGCGAACTGACGCGTACCGAGGCGATCATCCGGTCCATGACGCCTTACGAGCGCGACAACCCCAAGGCCCTCAACGGTTCGCGACGCTCGCGAATCGCCGCCGGCTCCGGCACGACGGTCGCCCAGATCAACTCGCTCGTCAAGCGCTTCGACGACGCGCAACGAATGATGAAGGCGATGTCGGGGGGGGCAACAATGCCCGCCCTCGCAGGAACGGGCGGAGGCCCTGGAGCCTTCGGCGGCATGCCTGGTGGCAAGAAGTCAAAGGGCAAGCAGGCCGCGCCTCGCCAGGTCAAGGGAAAGTCGGGAAACCCGGCCAAGCGCGCCGAGCAGGAAAAGGCGTTGCGCACCCGCGCCGACGCCGCGCCTGGCATCGGCGCGCAGGCTGGCAGCGCATTTGGCAAGCCCCAAGCGCCCGAGCCCGACTTTGACGTGTCGCAACTTCCAAGCTTGGGCAAGTACCTGCGCGGATGACCGCCTACGAGCTGACAGGTCCCATCCTCGCGGACGAGAATGTGGTGCTTGGCCGTGCATGGGTGGTCGGTGGGCGCATCACTTACGAGAAGCCGCGCCACACGGATGTCGTGAGCATCGACGGGTGGGTCGTGCCCGGTTTCGTCGACATGCATTGCCACCTCGCGGTCGGTCCTTCCGGGCCGGTGGATGGCGAGCAGATCATTAAGCAGGCCGTGATCGAGCGCGATGCGGGAGTCTTGCTCATTCGGGACACGGGCGCTGCGGGATCGCTCGACGGCCTTCTTGGCCGCGACGACCTCCCCAAGGTCATCCGTTCGGGCCGCTTTATCGCACGGCCGAAGCGCTACCTCAAGGGGTACGCGGTCGAGGTTGAGCCCGGCCGGCTCGCGGCCGAGGTGGCGACACAGGCCCGCGCCTCGGGCGGGTGGGTCAAGCTCATCGCCGATTGGATCGATCGCGATCTGGGCGATGAGGCAGACCTCACACCGCTGTGGTCCGATGCGGAACTCGCGGACGCGGTGGCCGCCGCCCATTCCGAGGGTGCCAGGGTCACCGCGCATGCGTTCGCGACTGAGTCCCTCGACGGGCTGCTCGGCGCGGGAATCGACTCGATCGAGCACGGGACGGGCATGACGGCGGCGCACATCGAGCGCGCCGCTGCCGAGGGCGTTCCCGTGGTGCCTACCCTCTTGCAAATTGGGAACTTCGCTTCGTTCGCGGACCAAGCGGAAAAGCGGTTTCCCGTCTTCGCGGCCCGCATGCAGCGAATGTATGAGCGCAGGTACGAGCACGTGGCGGCGATGCATGAAGCGGGGGTGACGCTCTTAGTAGGCACCGACGCTGGCACTTCGATCGCACATGGCGACCTGGCCCGTGAGGCCGCGGAGATGGCCAGATGCATGCCCGCGGCTGATGTGGTGGCCGCGGCGACCTGGCGCGCACGGCGATTCCTTGGCGCCCCGTCGCTCGCCGAGGGAGACTCTGCCGACCTTGTGGTGGTGCCGGTGGACCCGCGGGTTGACATCTTGGCTCTGTCCGCACCTACGTGGATTATGTTGGGAGGTCTACCCGTTCTCTGAACCTGCTCTGCGCAGTCTGTGAGGTTCGGCGGCCAGTCTTGTTGTATCGCGCCGGGAAGGGCGCCTGGTACTGGGAGGGATCATGAAGCGAAATACCGTCGCGGTTGTCACCACGGTGTCGACGATGATGCTCGGTGCCGGTTGGGCGGCTGGCGTCGTAGGCGCCGCGGCGAACGCCGGCCCTGGCGGCCTCTCGATCGATGCGCTTGGCAGTGGCAACGGCGTGGCGGGTTCCACACTCTCTCCTTCGCCGACGGCGACGGGAACCGCGGCGTCTCCAAGCGCGGCGTCTCCAAGCGCGGTAGCGACAACGACCGAACCCGCCGCCGCCGCTGCCCCCGCCGCCGCTGCCCCCGCACCTCCCCCCGCAGGCGTGTCAGGCACCTTCGATGGGGCGCTCGTGAACACTGCCCAGGGCCCCTTTCAGGCGGAGGTCGTCGTCAGCAACAACACCATGACAGCCGTCAACGTGCTGGTCGGTGGCGATAGTCGAGGCACCTCGCAAGAGATCAATATTTACGCGCTGCCCACATTGCAGCAGCGGGTGCTGAGCGCCCAGACCTGGAACGTGCAGGGCATCTCCGGCGCCTCGTACACGGTTCAGGGCTTCCTTACCTCGGTCAAGGACGCCATGACCCAGGCGGGTCTCGCGTGAGCGTCGACATGTCGCCCAGAATCGCTTCCCGCCAGGTTGACCTCGAGCACAGGTCAGAGACCGACTCCGCGTGGAGAGACGCGCTGCAGACCGCTTTTTGGTTGTCAGGCGTCGGCGGGTTGTCTCTGATGCTCGCGGCGGGCGCGCCGATTACTTCGCTTGGCGACTCCTTGACGAGCGTGGGTCGCGCGACGGGAATCGTCGCCGCAACCATGATGATGATTCAACTCCTCGTGATCGCACGCATCCCAATGGTCGAGCATCGGCTTGGCCACGACCGAGCCGCTTTGCTGCACGGACGCCTGGGGCGCATCGGCTTCTTTATGATCGCGGTCCACATCACCACGTTGATTTTGGGCTACGGCGCCAGGGTGCACAGAGGGTGGTGGGACCAGGCGTGGACCTTTTTGCGGGGCTACGGAACCCAGATGACGCTGTCCGTCATCGGGTTCTGGCTCCTGATCGCGGTCGTGGCCACATCGCTCGCGGCTGTGAGGCGCAAGTGGCGCTACGAGCGGTGGCATGCCGTTCACTTGCTGACCTACGTCGTGATCGCCTTCTCAATCCCTCACCAGTTCACGTCGGGCACGACATTCTCGGGCAATGCGATGTCCGCAACCGACACCTTCGCCAGGTGGTACTGGGCGGTGCTGTGGACGGTGAGCGTCGGCGGCTTCTTGCTTTACCGCATCGTCAAGCCCCTGTGGACCCTTGCAAGGCACAACCTGACGGTCGAGAGGGTGGACCGCAACAACGACGGCACCATCTCCGTGTGGATTGTCGGTCGTGGCCTCTCGCGCATGAAGGCGAAGGCAGGCCAATTCTTCTTATGGCGCTTCCTGACCCGAGGAATGTGGCTCGAGGCTCACCCGTTCTCGCTGTCGCGCTCCCCGCGAGGCAATGTGTTGCGCATCACGGTCAAGCCTGTGGGCGACTTCACGTCGGCCATGGCCGACCTTCTGCCAGGCACCAAGGTGATGGCAGAGGGTCCCTTGGGTCGATTTACCGCTCACCACCGGCGGGCGCACGGCACCGTCTTGGTTGGCGCGGGCTCGGGAATTGCCCCGATGGTGTCCCTGCTTGAAGACCTCGACGGCTCCGGCCCCATCGTGGTGATGTTGAGGGCACGAACGCCCGAAGAGATCCCACACCTCGAGGAGGTGCGTGCGCTCGCGGCAACCCGTGGGGCGGCCCTGTACCTGCTTACGGGAAAGCGCAGCAACGGCTGGCTTCCTCAAGGAATGGCTGCGCGGATGACGCAGCTCGCCCCTGCGCTCCTCGCCTCGGACGTGTACGTGTGCGGCCCCAAGGTGTGGGCGGACACGATTCTCGCAGAGGCGCGCAAGTGTGGCGCACCCGAGGAGCACTTGCACATCGAGGAATTCGCCTGGTGACACCCAACCGCAGCGTTGAGCGCGGCGGGAATGGCGACCACGATGAAAACGTTGCGCCCATGAGCCGGTATCAAGGCTCACGAATCCGAAAGGTGTGGGCATGGATGCGGTGAGCCGTCAAACAGCGAACGTGTACCACGACACGGTCACTGCGATGGGGATGCCGTTCCTCATTGAGCTCCACGCCCCCGGGTCCGATGCCGCGGCCGCGGTAGCCGTGCGCACGTTTCACGCCGCCTTGCGACATGCAGATGACGTGTTCTCCCTGTTCAAAGACGATTCAGAGCTTTCACGCCTCAATAGGGGCGAACTCTCGGTGGACGAATGCGAACCGGAGATGCTCGAGATCCTCCAGTCGTGCGAGTGGTACAGGGGTGCGACGCTTGGCGGCTTCGACGCCAGGCTTGCCGATCGGCTAGACCCATCGGGCATCGTCAAGGGGTGGGCCGTTGCCAAGGGTGCCGCGGCGTTTGACGACGTGGGCGCGAGCGCCTGGATGGTCGGAACGAGCGGTGACATCCTTGTGTCACCCGAGGGCCAGACGTGGCGCGTCGGCATCGCCGATCCCCGCGTCAAGGGAGACCCCGCTGGCACGCCGGTCATCGACGTCGTCACGCTCGGCGGGCCCTTCAGGGCGCTTGCTACGTCCGGTTCCGCTCAGCACGGCGACCACATCTGGGATCCGAGGACGGGCCAGGGAGCGCGACACTACCTGCAGGTTTCCGTGGTCGCCGACGACTTGGTCAACGCCGATGCGTGGGCGACGGCGATTGCCGCGGGGGGAGAGAGGGTCCTGTCGGCCGCTCTCGACGCAGGCTTCGAGGCTCTTGTCATCACCAACGAGTTGTGCGACGGCACCTTCAAGGCGCACGCCTCGGCCGGTTGGCCCTCCGTCATCGAGTAGCGCGGCTCGCATTGCACCACACCCTGCGCGCAGGTCGAGTAGTACATTGCGATCACTCGTGACTCGAGTCGGCGCCCAAGACTTGGGCATACCTGTCCGCCGTTGCCCGCACCAAAGGCGGCCGTTCGTGCAGCGGAACTTTGTGCCAGGACGCGCCCCCCAACGCTACGTTTACCTCGCGACGGATGGCCACCCGGGGCTTGATTGCGCCTCGAACGTCCCGTCGTACCGCTCGCCAATGATCAGCAGCACCTCGTGCCCGGCTTCAATCGCGAGGCCCACCGTACGCAAGCCGCCTGCACAGATGGCGGTGGCCCAAGCGTCGCATGACACAAAGTCGGTGCCCACAACGCTGACCTGCATGAAGTGCCGTGCCAGCTCGCCGGTCACAGGATCCCAGATGTGATCGACCACCTGCGCGCCCCCTGACGTGGCGAGTGCGGGGTGCTTGGTGCCTAGCCTGACGACGTCGACGACGTCCGTGCCTTGCGGGTTGCCCTTCACTCGCGGGTTGGCAATGCCGATGTCGCGCTCGCCGCCACGCGTCAACACGTCGCCCGACGCGCCCACCATCCAGCCCGACGCGACGGCGTCCAGGCGCCAGGCCGCCCGCGCCACCGCCCACGACTTCACGATGCCCGTGGGGTCGACCGAGCCTCCGGGTTTGTGCGCGTCGAAAGCACCGCCCGTTCGCTCGCGGAACCACTCGCATGACTCGAGCACCTCGCGGACCTCGCCTGGACACTCGTCGAGCGTCAGTTCGCCGCGCAGGTGGCGCGACAACACCGAGCCCGCGTCCCACAGGGAGAACACGTCGTTGGCCCACAGCAAGTCCTGGTGGAACGACCCAACGGCAACCGCAACGGCGTCGGTGTCGGTGTCGGTGTCGCCGACTCCATTCAGGACCACCTCGAATGGCATCGCCATCGCTTCGACCGTTCGCCGATACGTCCCGCGCGTTTCGTCTGACATCAGTTCAGCCCCACCTTCATTGCCCGCACATCATTCACGCTTCCTGCCGACGCCGTGATCTCCGTCTTGAGCGCGACACACGAGTTCCACGCGGGCCGTGTTCCCGCGACTACCAGGACGGGGTGAGGAGGGGCGACCGTTAACCGCACGTCATCGTCATGCTAGACCCGCCGCTTGCATCGCTGACTGGACGGACCCTTCAAAGCCTTGCGTCGTGTAGCTCGCGCCGGACACATAGCCCACATTCGCTGTCTGCTTCTGCAGCACGGCCTTGATGAGCTGAGGCAGGGCGTATCCGCTGATCTGTTGCGACGTCCCGTCCCTATTGCCGCTCTGCAGCATCGAGATGTCGGTGATCTTGCCCGCCGTGACGTTGATCTCGGCTTGGTAACTGCCGTAGGGGGTGCGGACGGCGGCGCCGTCGAACGTTCCCGAGGCTCCCGTCGCGGACGTGGACGGCGTGGCCGACGTGGTGGCCGAACGGCTCGCGCTCGGGCCGGATCCGCCTGGCACGGCCCCTGACGACGTGCCCGACGTGCCCTGAGTCGATCCGTTGAGACTCACCGCGCCTGCTGAATTCGTGGCGCCGGCCGGATTCACGAATCCGCTTCCGGCGGCCCAACCGGCGACCAGCATTGACGCCGAGGCGGCGACGAGAACTACGGAACGTCCCTTTTTCATGTGTCTATGGTGCGTACGGGATGCTCAGAGTTTCCTGAGTCCCTGAACCGAGTTCGCTGTGAGACACGCGAACGACGTCACCTTCAAGGCTTAGGCTTCGGCAGGCTAGCCTTCGGTCATCGAGAAAGGCGCCGCTCATATCGCATCGCGCGGTGCGAGGCGCCAATAGGGCGAATCGCGCAGGGAAGCCAAACTCTGGCATACTTGATCGCTGTCGCCTGCGCTGCGGGCGGCCATTCGTCTTGTCAGGCGCCCCGCACCCGCGGGAAGCACGCCCGGCTCACACCGAATTCCTAGGAGACACAGCCATGGCTGTCAAGATTCGCCTCAAGCGCTTCGGCAAGAAGCGCGCCCCTTTCTACCGCGTCGTCGTGATGGACTCCAAGACCAAGCGTGATGGTCGTGCCATCGAAGAGATCGGCAAGTACCACCCCACCGAAGAGCCTTCGGTCATCGTCATCAACTCCGAGCGCGCGCAGTACTGGCTCTCCGTGGGCGCACAGCCCACCGAGCAGGTCGCCGTGCTGCTGAAGCTCACGGGCGACTGGGGCAAGTTCAAGGGCGACAAGGACGCGAAGAACACCGTCAAGATGGCCGCAGGCAAGGCAAGCGCAGAGGACGCGATCAAGGCTCACGCCGACGTCGCCGAGAAGGCCAAGGCAGAGAAGTCGGCCGCCAAGGCTGAGGCAAAGGCCGCCGCCGACGCCGAGGCCAAGGTTGCCGCAGACGCCGCCGAAGCAGAGGCCAAGGCCGCCGCAGAGACCGCTGCTGCTGACGCCGCCGAAGCAGAGGCCGCTGCCTCCGCAGTGGTTGTCGAAGCCGAGGTAGTTGCCGACGACGTAGTTGCCGACGACGTAGTTGCCGACGAGTCCCATGAGGTTCCCTCGGACGAGGGCACCGAAGTTGAGGTTGAGATCGCCGAAGGCGACCCGAGCGATGGCGATGACAAGGTCGAGGGCATCCTCGACGAGGAGAAGTAGCCCATGATTCACGACGCCGTGGAGTTCCTGGTCCGTTCGATCGTCCGCAACCCGGATGACGTGCGAGTGACGGAGCGTGCAGGGCGTCGCGGCGTGACCCTCAACGTGGTCGTCCACCCAGACGACCTCCCGCGAGTGATCGGCCGCCACGGCCGTACTGCCACGTCAATCCGCACGCTGGTCGACGCGGTATCACGTGAAGACGTGAGGGTAAACATCGTCGACGTGGCCTAACAGCTTCATCGCGCGAAGGCCCCGACCCCCCAAATGGCGGATTCAAGTGGTGTTCGCAACACCGATGTGAGTTAGACAAGTTCTAGCAGACGCTCGGCTGGAGTTCTCCAGCCGAGCGTTTTGCGTGGGCGGCTGTTGAGTTGTTGGGCGACGTGTCCGTTCTCAAATTGGTTCGCAGCATCGCAGCATCGGGCGGGGTACTTGGGGGCCGCGACCTCAGCGACCGCCGCGCGCCCTTACGCTTGACCCCATGAAGGTGACCGTCGCGCACATCGGCAGAC
>JAYTGI010000198.1:0-13553 GCA_043733605.1 Demequina sp.
TGGCCCAGGTTATGGAGCACATGCTCGCGGTGCTGGACGAGGGAAACCTTGCCACGGAGAACAGGGACCTGGAGAAGTTCTACGAGTCGGTGCGCACCCGGGTCAAGAACATCGACGACGACGCCCGCATGCGATTCGTGAACGAACTCTACGAGAAGTTCTTTAAGCTCGCGTTTCCCAAGACGGCGAGCCAACTGGGCATCGTCTACACGCCCGTCGAGATCGTGGACTTCATCATCCGCTCGGTGGAGCACGTGCTCAACACCGAGTTCGGCGCCTCGCTCAGCGATCGCAACGTCAACGTGCTAGACCCCTTCACGGGCACAGGCACGTTCATCGTGCGCCTGCTTCGCAGCGGCCTCATCAAGCCCGAGGACCTGCTCTACAAGTACACCAACGAGCTGCACTGCAACGAGATCCTGCTGCTCGCGTACTACATCGCGGTCATCAACATCGAGGCAACGTTCCACTCGCTGCATGGTGGCGACTACGTGCCGTTCACGGGCGCGGTGCTCGCCGATACGTTCCAGTCCGAGGAAGAGGGCGACACCCTCGACGAAGAGGTCTTCACCTCTAACAACGAGCGCCTGCAGCACCAGCGCCAGTTGCCGATCCGGGTGATCATTGGCAACCCGCCGTACTCGGTGGGCCAGGACAGTCAGAACGACGGAGCGGCAAACCTTAAGTACCCGACTCTCGACAAGGCGATCGAGACGACGTATGCGGCCCGGTCCTCAGCGACAAACAAGAACTCGCTCTACGACTCATACATCCGAGCCATCCGCTGGGCTTCGGACCGCATCAAGGATGACGGCGTGGTCGGCTTCGTCACCAACGGCGGCTTCATCGACGGCAATACTGCAGACGGAGTGCGCAAGACCCTGGCCGACGAGTTCAGCGACATCTACGTCTTTAACCTGCGCGGCAACCAACGAACCGCCGGTGAGCAGTCGCGCCGAGAAGGCGGAAAAGTGTTCGGCGCGGGGAGCCGCAATACCGTGGCAATCACACTCCTGGTCAAGCGCTCCGGTTCCACAGGTACCGCTCGCGTGCACTATCGCGACGTCGGCGACTTCCTCACCACCGAGCAGAAACTCGAAATCCTCAAGTCCAGCGAGCCAGCCGCTATTGATTGGGAAGCGATCGAACCCAACGACTCGGGAGACTGGCTCAACCAGCGAAACACTGAGTTTGATGCGTTCACCCCGATCGGCTCGAAAGACAAGTCCAACCGGCCGATCTTCGAGTTGGCATCGCGAGGGCTCGAGACCGGCCGGGATGCGTGGGTTTACTCTTCATCGACGAACCAGTTGCAGCTGAACGTGGCGCGCACCGTAGAGACATACTCATTGAGCCTCAGCCGCATGCGATCGCAGATCGCCCCTCACACCGGGGTCAAAACGTCGCTCATCGTCGACTCGGTGGTCGAACGGGACCCAACCCTAATCAGCTGGACTCGGAGTCTTAAGCACGCACTGGCGCGACAACGCCGCATCGAGGTGGATGGCACCCTGCGGACGACATCCCTATACCGACCATTCTTCAAGCAAAATGTGTACTTCAGTCGCGACCTCAACCACGAACGCTCGCAGACTCCGCGGCTCTTCCCGGGGCCTGATGCCGAGAACCTCGGGTTCTACATTGTTGGCACTGGCTCCGCAGTGCCCTTCTCGATTCTTGCGATTGGTGTGCTCCCGGATCTTCACGTAACGGGCGCAGGCAGCAATGGGCAGTTCTTCGCCCGGTACTCGTACGTTGCGAACTCCGCAGACGACCTCTTCGCCGCAGCATCCGAGGAGAAGTACAGCCGCATCGATAACCTCACCGACGAGGCGCTCGCGGACTACCGCGCCAGGTACGGCGCCGAGGTCTCGAAGGACGACATCTTCCACTACGTGTACGGCCTGCTGCACTCGCCGGACTACCGGACCGCCTATGCCGCCGACCTAAAGCGCATGCTTCCGCGCATCCCGAAGGTTGCATCGGCCGATGATTTCCGCGCCTTCGCAGACGCTGGTCGCAAACTCGCCGACCTTCACATCGGCTACGAGACCGTTGAGCCATGGCCGTTGGAGATCTCGGGCGAGCCAGCGTCGGGTGTGCAGGGTGACGCGCTGTATGACTGGTACCGCGTGGAGAAGATGCGCTACGGCGGCAAGGGCAAGGAAAAGGTCCGCTCGACGGTGGTCTACAACTCGCACATCACGGTGAGCGGCATCCCGGACGAGGCGCACGAGTACATGCTGGGTTCGCGCTCGGGCGTCGAGTGGGTGATGGAGCGGTACCAGGTGAAGGTCGACAAGGCCTCGCAGATCAAGAACGATCCGAACGACTGGTCGCGCGAGGTTGAGGATCCCAGGTACATCCTGGATCTGTTGGCGCGGGTTGTGAGGGTGAGTGTGGAGACCGTTGAGATAGTCGCGTGTCTACCGCGGATTTCGAAGAGCCTCGACGAATGACTGACGCTGACGCGCTCTCAGCCGACGAAGTAAGGTCATCGCTGCTCGCGCACAACTATCTACCTAGAACAACACGCGCCGTGACAGAGCTCCCGCCAAGCGTCACCACCGAGTGGCTCACGTTCGAGATCGCCAACGAGGTTGCTGGCCAGGCAGGCTTGAGCCGTGCTGCCATTGTCGACAAGCCCAACAGACCAATCTGGACGAGCGCAACGCCGTACCGCATCTCCCGGTACGACCAAACGACCAGGATGTGCGGGATCCCGCACCCGGTTGGATACACCCGACTTGTCAAACGTCTGTGCACTTCCTGGCCCGACATGAGCGGTGTGGCGACAAATACGCGCTCCGCATTGCGTCCGCGCCGTAGCGGTGACGGCAGAACCATCGTGTTCATGTCCTACGACGGCCCTGACGACGCTATCGATGCGGGTGACGACTTCGGGGAGTTTAGTGCAGACTCACGTGGTCGGTTCGAGGCTTGGGGGCGCGCGAACTTCAAGTTTGAAGTTCGTACAGACATCAAGAACTTCTTCCCGTCCTTCTATTCCCATTCGCTGCCCTGGGCGGCATATGGCCGGGCTTCTGCGAAGCGGCCCGACAAGACCCGCTGGGCTGACCAGCTCGACAACGCACTGCAATGCATCGCCACTGGCGAAACTTCCGGCGTTCACATCGGTCCCGGCACCTCGCACTATGTCACCGACTACGTCCTGATGAAAGTTGACAGAAGCCTCGAGGACAAAGGTCATAAGAACTTCAAACACTGGGTGGATGATTACGTCTACTACACCAACAGTCGCGATGACGCCGAGCACTTCATTCAGGACATCGAAGATGCTCTATTCAGTTACCGCCTCATATTGAATGAGAGAAAGGTGGGCATTTACGAGACTAAGAGCGTCTCCGAGGCTCACTGGTCGGATGAACTCCGCGCTAATACTCCGGGACCCGAGTGCACCGATGGCACCACCATCAGCGACTATCTAGATCGCGTTGCAAGCCTTGCGGACAGGAATGCGGATGCGAGCGTTTCGCGCTATGGGCTTTCGTCGCTCTTCTCGGAGCCAACAGGCGGCCGCGTACATTGGATCTCCCGTGGACTCGAATCACAACTCGACAAACTCTGGCAAATTTCCAAGGAGCGAACTGAGTGTGCGCCTTATGCCGCTCAAGCGTGGACAGTATCGGGTTCATCCGAACCAGGCCCCCTCTTGAATAGCCTGCTTGAGGCGGTAAAGCAGAGACGCTCTGATGCGACGTTGTGGTACTTGGATGCACTGATCCAGGCAAATTCTGACGTACCCCGCCCCATAATTGAATACATGGTCAAGTCGCCCCATTGGCATGTTCTTCCCCTGGCGCTTCTCGTGCGCAAGGAACGGGTCGACGCCGCGACACTGTGTGTCATCCAAGACTATTTGAGCGCCCTCCCCGACGTATTCTCGCGAGACGAACACTGGATCCTGGCCCACGAAGTGGATCTTGCAACCGCCGCAAAGGCCAGCACTTGTGATCTTGACCCGTTCCTGGCCCGCGGCTTGTCTCTATTCGACGGCTAGTAGTTGGCGCCCAATTGGGTGGCAGCGCTAACGGGACAACTCGCGGTCAGTCCCTGTGCCGGGAACACGCCGCATGAGCCTCGGGCCCCTCTTTGCGCGTGCCCTGTGCTGGCCTCCCTGCGCCGCAGGGGAGCGCCCCTGGAAGAACGTATTTTCAATCACCGGTTCGCGCTAGGTCTTCTCTCTATCGACCATCTCGATGAGAGTCGGCGCTCCAATAGTTGGCACCCCGAACCGATTGGCCAGATCTCGGACAGCGTGGTCCTCGGTGGCGATCACCCACTCGTTCGCAAAGAGTGTTTCTGCCTCTACCTCCCGCGCATCGAGCACCGTTGCCACAAGGAGCGGGTCCGCATTTCCTTGGTTCTTGTAGTGATCAACAAGGCCGAAATGACCAGGTTCGACAGTAGCCATGACTTCGACAAGTCTGCGAAGCACGGCCGTTGACACCGGATATTCGATGGCCCTCAGTGCCGCCGTGTAGCGCGCGTCGCGGCCCTCATAGACCACCTCCGAAGGGACTCTGCAGTGGTCGCGCACAAAACTACTCATGACCCTCGTCGTCCCTATCCGGACAACCACATTGTTGTCGAGGAGGTAGACCCGGTCCGTCACAAGGAGCCCCGGAGATCGGTGAACTGCGCAGGCTTGAGCTTATTCAGGGTGACGATGCGCCGGAAGTCTGACGAAGAGATCCCCCCACTGTCGAGCAACAAGAACATACGCCTTACCAACTCTGCACCGGCATACTTCCGCACTGCGTTGTGGATGTGCGGCGTGCGAGCCTGACTTGGGGGAATGCTCTGGTAGAGCTCGTCGAGACCCTTGAGGTAGAGCACCGAGGTCTCGTAGTCGATGTGGCCCAGCCGCTGAAGGCGCATTGCAAAAGCGCTGGGAGTGACCTTGAAGCGATCGGCGGCATCGGCAACGGTTTCGAGACTCATCCCCCACTCCGGTAGTACTGCGGCTTGGGGCATTAAGAACTCTTCGGCAAGCTCCCACTCAGGCGCGTGCAGGGGGGTTCCAGAATGATGGTTGAACGCCACCACGGCGAATCGACCCCGGGCGATCAACGACAGCAGAAGCGCGAGTGTGAGGATGCGCCGACCCGCGGGTTGGGCTTTCGGGCCCTCGTCGCCACTGGCGATGAAGGCGTACGGCACCTTAACGTCTTTCACGCAGAGCCCATTGAACTTCACATCTTTGGCAATCTGCTGGGGCATCGCGGTTCGTTGAGCTTGAGCCACCAATATTTGTTGCGACTCGAGGCAACTGATCAGGTACTCTAGCGCGCGCTCTTTTGTTCGGAATCCATGGAACTCGTCAAGATTGAAGCCAACAGCGACCCGCAATAACGCGGCCTGCTCCACAATGGGCATTTTCTTGCCGCGCAACATTCCAACGATTCCGTTTTTCGCCAAGGATGTATCCCGACTCTTAAGTTCCTCCTGCTTCCTGATGAGGTCCTTCACGATGTTCTGGACGTCATTCAGAGTCACCTTGCTCCGGGAGTTCAGGGAGAACGTGTCCTTACTGATTCCCCTGAGGAGTTCCGACATACTGCGCTCGAGTTGCGACTCGACGACGGGGCGGGGAGCGAAGAATAGAGAATAGGGGATTTCCGCCTTGCGGGCGAGCTCCACTAGGGTTGAGAAGGTGATGATGCCGTCTCGAAGTGCCTCGTCAACGCCCGCATAGTGAGCCACCACGGAGTCGGCAAATAGGAGTTCGAAGACTCCTCGATCGATAGCGACGCGATCGCGGTTGAGCCTGACCATCATGGCCTCGGACTCCGCCATTCGCCACCCCCCTTTGCGCCCGGCTTCGTGATGACGCCGGGTACGGTCAACCCAAGCCAGTTTGGACCCCAAATTGGCTTGCGTGCGAGACGCCCCGCCGGAGCGGTGCCGCACGCCTTGCGCTGGGCCTCACGCGCTTCAAACGGTGAGCACCCCTTCCCCCACCACCGGGATCCCGTACTCCCGAGCCTTCTGCGCCTTGCCCGACCCACTCCCAGGATCCTGAGCGATCACCGCCGCCACGCCCTTCTTCACGTTGGGCCACACCACCAGCCCCCGCGCCTCGGCCACCGCCGTCAGCTCGCGCTTGTGAGCCTCCGACATGCCCGTGAGCACCACCAAGTCGCCCGGCTTCAGCACCAGCCCGGCCCCGGCATCGGCGCCGCTCGCACCAAAACCCCTCCCCCCAGCACCAGAACCAACCCGCGCCCGAGCCTCCGCGAGCAGCGCCTCCACCTCCAGGTCCGCCAGGTCCAGCAGCCCGGCCAGCTGGATGATCACGGCGCTCTCCTGCGCGGTCAGCAGCGCATCGGCCACCGCGGCGTCCACCACGCGCAGCATGTACATGCGGTGCAAGCGGGCGGCGTCGGCCGGGCTGAGGCCCAGCTGAGTGGCCTGGTCGGCCAGGGCGCGGCGCTCGTCGGCGCTGATGCGTCGGTCAAGCAGCACGCGGTCGAGCAGGTCGAGGTAGGCCTCCGCCTCGGGCAGCAGGTCGCTCGCGTCGAACCCGCGCACCAGGCGGCGCAGCTCGTCGACCCCCGCCGACGCGACCCCCCGCCGCACCGGCGCCACCCCCGAGCGCGCCATCGCGGGCCACGCGAGCCCCGCCGCGTGCGTGTGCCAGCCCTCCCACGCCTCCGGCCCGCCCGAGACCCGCACGTAGTGAGCCAACAGCTCCGCCGTGGCCTCGGCATCGGCGAGCGCGCAGTGAGCGTCGTCGAGGGAAATCCCTAGGTGCCCGCAGCACTCGGCGAGCTTGCCGCCCACGCCCGGCAGGTACTGGCGGGCCATACGCATCGTGCAAAGGGCATCGGCCGGGGTGAGGGCGATGGGCGCGCCCGCGCGGGCGTACTCGGCGGCAAGGAACGACGCGTCGAACGTCGCGTTGTGCGCGGCCACAACCCTGCCGCGCAACAGCTCGGTGAGGTCGCCCATCGCCTGGGCGAACGTGGGCGCCAGCCGCGCGTCCGTCGCGTCGATGTGGTGGATGTGCTGGGCGCCCAGGTCTCTTTGGGGATTGATGAGCGTGGTCCAGGCGTCCTGGCGCTGGCCGCGGGCGTCGAGGAGCACGACGGCGACCTCGCAGATGCGGTCGTTGCGCGTGTACGCGAAGCCCGTGGTCTCCAGGTCGATGACTGCGAAGCCTGACATCGGTGTCCCCTCCCTCAGTACTTCCGAGCGTAGCGCGGGCCCGGCCTTGTCCACAGACCGGGTCCCGGCCCTTGACGAGCGCGCCAGCACGTCGGAGACTAGAAGGGCGATGGGCAATAGCCCTGAGAAGTGGACCCGACAGCCCTCCGGACGGTGGGCGTGTCGGGTTTCGCGCTTTCTAGACTCGGACGAGGGCCGCCACGAGCGGCTCAATCGTCGCCCGGAACTCACCTCCACGCGCCCAGGCCCACGCCGCCAAGTCGGCCGCCCACAGCAGCGGATCTTGTGCAGCCGGGAGGTGGACGTACTCGAAGCCCGAAGCGGGGCGCCCCGTTTGCGCCTCAGTCAGGGTGCGCCGGTCCTCAGGCTGCACTGTCTGGTCTCGCTCGATCACCCATCGGGATACCCCTTCACTCGAAGCCCACCGCGCGAGCGCACCAAGATGAGCACCACGCGCTTCGACCTGGAGCCGGCCCGGTGCGGACTCAACAAGGACGATGCGGACGTCACGCTCCATCGCGACGAGCGAAGCCAGCGCCAGCCGCCTCCGCCCGGTGCTCTCCTTCTGCGCGTGGAACCTGCGTGACCCAGGCATGGCCCACTCGCGGCACGTTGCGCGCACCCGTGCGACCGATCCCGCAGGCACGACGACCGCCGCGGTGATGTAGCCACGGGCCTTCGATTCGTCGGAGAACATGTGGAGCACGGCAGCTCCCTTCCTCCGCTCCGATGTGGGTGCCTCCATACTCACGCACGTCATGAAGGGCGCAGGAGTTCTCCACAGGAACGGGCAACCCTCGCCAAGATTGGCCGCCCGGCCCGCCTCAAACTGGCGACACTTTGTCTCCCAATCTGACGACTGAGAAACTCTCAAAGTGACGACTCGGGGTTCAGCTTCGAGTACTACGGCCCGCTGAATCGGGTGGTGTCCACAGATCCGGCCCCCGCACTCCGCGCGATGTCGATGGGCGGCACGATGGTTGACACACAAGCCACCGGGCCCGGAGAGGGGGGCATCGTGACGAACACCACGGTTGAGCGTCGCCGATCCCCTTCCCGTGGGATACCGATAGTAGTACTATCACCGCGAGCAGGATTGAGAAGAGACTGGAGCAGATGCGGCGAGCTCCCGCATCCGTGTCGTTCGACGATCTCGCATCTGTGTGTCGGCACTTCTTCGGCGATACGGTCGGAGGCTCCGGCTCACACGACGTGTACCGCACCCCCTGGGCAGGCGACCCAAGGGTGAACATCCAGAACAAGAATGGGCAGGCCAAGCCCTATCAGGTCCGTCAGGTTTTGGCCGCAGTCGAGCGGCTTGAACGGGAGAGAGGAGACCCGCAGTGAGCACCAACCATTACACCTACCAGGTCTCCTGGTCCCCCGAAGATGGCGAGTACGTCGGGACCGTCGCGGAGTTTCCCTCGCTGTCGTGGCTCGACGCCGACGAGCAAGCGGCCTTCGCGGGCATCCGACGCCTCGTGGACGACGTAGTAGGGCAGATGGTCGACGAAGGCGCGCCCCCGCCCGATTCACTCGCGGACCGCAACTACTCCGGGAAGTTCGTGGTGCGCCTCACACCCGCCCGCCATCGGACGCTCGCGATCAAGGCCGCACAGTCAGGCGTCTCCATGAACCGGCTCGTGAGCGACACCCTCGCCGCGCAATAGGGCGGGCAGTGGCCGCTCGTATAGTCACGCCCTCACGCGTTCCACAGCAGGTCGATAGGGGCCGACGTGATCCGGTCCCCCAGCGAGCCCGCGGAGCTGCCGGTGTGGAGCACCACTCCGCGCACAAACCGATCGCCCAGGCGGTCACGCAGCATCGACAGCCAGCGAGCGTCATGCGCAGTCGCTCCAGAAGCCGCCTTGACCTCGATTCCAGCGATGCGCCCGTCGGGTGTGGCAAGGATGAAGTCCACCTCGGCGCCCTCGTGGTCGCGATAGTGGAAGAGTTCAGCCTGCTCCTCGGTCCAACCGAGCTGACGCCGGAGTTCCCCGCCCACCAAGGTCTCAATGAGCGGACCGGTCAATCCGCCGAAATCGGCGCCTGGCCCTGCCGCGACGCCCGCGAGCCGCGCGGCAAGTCCCGTGTCGAGCAGCGCGATCTTGGGCCGGCTCACTAAGCGGCGCGAGGTCTTGTTGTGCCAGGCCGGAATGCGCTGGATCAGAAAGAGCGTCTCGAGCAGGTCGAGGTATGGATCCAGCGTGCGCCGGGGCATTCCCAACTCGGACGCCACGCTGGTGACGTTGAGCTCGGTCGCGGTGCGCCCGGCGAGCAGCTGGAGCAGGGTCGGAAGTTCGGAAAGGCGCTGCAGGCCCGAGATCTCTTCCGCGTCGCGCGTCGCGATGCGCGAGGCGTAGTTGCTGAGCCATTGGCGACGCCGCTTGCCTGGCTCACGTGCGAGGGCCTCGGGATAGCTGCCTGCTTCCGCGAGCACGAGGTAGTTCGCGCGGGTCAAGACCGACGTGTAGCCAGTGAAGGTATCGCCCGCCAGCAGACGATCGATGAACCGCTCCCGGGCACCAGCGAGTTCGCCTTGGGAGAAGCCATGGAGTTCCACGTCCTCCGCCCTGCCCGCGAGTGAGTCTTCCGTCGCGGGCAATCGGTTGAGGTTCGCGGATCCGGTGAGCAGGAATCTGCCTGGTCTCGGATCACGGTCCACCACGAGCTTGAGTGCAAGGGCAAGCCGGGGGACTCGTTGCACCTCGTCGATGACCAGGAGTCCGTCGGGGTGCTGCTCGACGAACGCAACCGGATCGGCCTCCGCCTGCACGCGCTGGTCGTTGTCGTCGAGCGTGACCATGCGGGAGTTTCGGCCTTGAGCCACTTGCCTCGCGAGGGTGCTCTTACCCACTTGCCGCGCGCCCTGGATCACCACGATGCGGGTGTCGGCAAGCGCCTCTTCCACTGCGACCGCGGCATGCCGGGTAACGAGGTGTTCCATGCGCAAATCATAGCTGTTCTCGCCATTTTTCGGTGGCGTGCTCGCCGTTTTTAGGCCCTCTGCTCGCCGTTTTTCGGCCGATCCCGAGCCCACGCCACGAGGTTGGACCTGTGGAGGTAGCCCTCACGCGTGCCGTGTCAGACCCTGGCTCTAGCGTGAGCTCAAAGGGAGGAGATGCCATGCGGGCCTACGATCACGATCGAGAGCAGTGGTTGCCGGAGCCACCGAGTCGTTCGGAATCGCCTGCATCCCGCGGCACGGCGACGTGCCTGCTCATCGGTGGGCCGGTGGACGGCTCGAGTTGCCGCGACATTCCGATGCTCGTTCCTGGCATGGCCCCTGACTATCTCGACATCGACCTCGGCAACGACGGCAACGACGACGAGGGCGAGCCGCGGGCCATGTATCGCCGAATGGGAATCCAGCCGGATCCGTATCCCGGTGTTGGCGCTGTCTGGCGTTACGTCTACGACGCGCATCCTCGGCTCGATTCGGATGAGTGGGGCCGGCATTGAGAACCTCACACCTTGCAAAACTAAAGTGTCGTGTTAGATATACAAGGTCGCTAACGGCTGGAACCCCCGAGGTCAGAAACGGCTCGCCGATCCGATGCTGGCGCTTGAGGACCTGGGGCTCGACCGCATCCTGGTTGCGCACGGCGGACCGGACAGATTCCCCATGGCCGAGCGCATCGAGGCAGTTCCCGCCCGCGAGTTGCTCACGTGGCGCACCCTGTCCGACGCGGACTTACGCGAGCAGCCGTGCGAAGCGAGCACTCGCCCTCCACTACACCCGGGAAGATTCAGGCAGCCCTCCGGACGGTGGGCGTGTCGGGTTTCGTGCTTTCTAGACCCTGCATCGGGCCCGCCGCGGAAATAGGATCGCGACCATGACAACGCCATGGTTGCCGCCCGCGTTCGCGCACCCGCTCAGGGCCGAGATCTCGCCGGAGGTACACATCCGCCCCATCAGCCCCGACGACCTCGACATCGACATGCCCGCGGTCATGGGCAACCAGCAGCTGCTTTGGGACAAGTACGGCGATGCGTGGGGCTGGCCGCCCACCGCGATGAGCGCCGAGGAAGACCGCACGGACCTGGCTCGCCATGCCGACGAGATGGTCCGCCACGAATCCTTCAACTACGCGATTCTCCCCAGCGACGAGGCGAGCCTGTGGGGCTGCATCTACATCGATCCGGCCGAGCCGGGTGCAGGACTTGGCGCACCGGCCGCCGACGTCTCCTGGTGGGTGGTCGCTCAGGCTCCGCCAGGTCTGGAAGCAGCGCTGCTGGAGTTTGTGCCGTCCTGGCTCGCCACCGCCTGGCCGTTCACGATGGTCCGTTACCCGGTCGGCGAGCTCGACTGAGCCACCGGAGGGCCTAGGCCCCGCCCAACGCCCGCCTCAAGTCCTTCGCCAGCACCATCAAGTGCATCGGATCACTTGGGCTCGGCTCGAACTCCGGCAGCGCCTTGAGATAGAAGGCCCTCGCCTCGTCACCCTCGGCGTGCACCAGCAGGCCGCGGCACCCGATGACCTGGGAAGCCTCGACCGTCCTCGCCACCACATCGACCACTAGGGCGTGGCCAAGGCCGTGGCCCTCGTGCCGCTCGTCCACAGCCAGCCGCGCAAGTAGTGCGAAGGGCTGGGGGTTGCGCCCCACACCCTTTGAGGCGCGCGCCGGCACCTGCGCCACGGCGACGCTTGCCATGCACCACGCGTAGTAAGCGACCACCACGTCGGAGTCCGGGAGCGTCACCACCATCACGTGCGCGGACCGCGCGCCGTGCGCCTGGCGCGCATGCTCGCGCAGCCAGAGCGTCTGGGCGGCCGAGCGAGACTCGAAGCCGCTCAGATCGTGCCTTCGCTCGAGCGGGTGCGGTCTCAGATACACGAGAGCCCCCCACCTTCAGTACTCGCCACGGCGCTCACCGCGCTCGGGCTAGTCCACAAACGGGCTGGGTCGTGTAAGCAAGGCGCGCAGGCCTGGAAGGTCTCGCGCCGGGCGATCGAGTATCGCTTCAAAGAGCGCAGCCTCGACCGGCGAGAGCAAAAACTCGGTGCGGTCCGCCAGTACGCGCTGCGCAGCGATGCGCAGCTGCTCGTTGGCGAACGTAGAAACGGGGGTGCCCAGTGCGTCGGCCGCGCGCGCAAAGAGTTCGCGGTCGGCCGTGCTGGTGCGGAACTCAAAGCGCTGGTCCTTGGTGGTTGACGTCGACATCCGGGCTCCCTTCCGCCGCTTCTGGCCCGATGCCTGAAGCGCAAGAGTTTCCTCTCACCGTCCCTAGGGTGTACGGACATCGTACGGACGGCGGCGTGCGTGCGCAAGCCCCACTGGCGGGCCGAGCAGCGTCGAAGTGCCGCGAGCACTGTTGTGGGCATCTGAACGCACCGCCGCACACAGACTTCTCCCGCGTCGACCGCATCGACCGCATCGACCGGCTTGAACGGGAGAGAGGAGACCCGCAGTGAGCACGAACCATTACACCTACCAGGTCTCCTGGTCCCCCGAGGATGGCGAGTACGTCGGGACCGTCGCGGAGTTTCCCTCGCTGTCGTGGCTCGACACCGAAGAACAGGCGGCCTACGCGGGCATCCGACGCCTCGTGGACGACGTCGTAGCGCAGATGGTCGCCGAAGGATCGCCCCCGCCCGGTTCACTCGCGGACCGCAACTACTCCGGGAAGTTCGTGGTGCGCCTCACACCCGCCCGCCATCGGGCGCTCGCGATCAAGGCCGCACAGTCAGGCGTCTCCATGAACCGGCTCGTGAGCGACACCCTCGCCGCGCGATAGAGCGAGCGGCGGCATCGGCTCCCCTAAAGCGGCAGCGGACGACTGCTTGCACGTGAACAGCCGACGCTCCGTCGCTCGCAAGAGTGGCCGCCGAGATCTTCCGGTCTGTCAATTTGCAGACGCGCAGCACGCAATCTTGCAATACCCGGTGTAGCAGGTCCAGATACTCATCGGCGCCCTCAAGACCCGCGACCCGCGCGAACGATCCCGCCACCCATTCCATCAGGTCGCTGCCCGGCGCGGCCAGCAGCGCGGCCGTGGCCTCGGCGTCGGTCAGGGCGGCGTGGGCATCGGTCAATTCCACGCCGGTGTCTGTGACAAGAGAAAGCGTCGACTGGTCGAGGCCTTTCCATCTGCGCCGCTTTGTGGAATGATGCTGAATATGAGGGGTTTCATGAATATGGTTGCACTGTTCTCGCTCGCGGCAGTGACGCTGAGTGGTTGTGCGAAACAGGCCGAATCGGCCGATGCGTCGTCAACTCCATCTATGCCCGCGGCAACGCAGTTGGCCGAGTCAGGGGCGCCAACGCCGTCGCCAAGTCCTTCAACATCGGCGTCGCGCACACCGGCTACCGTCGCGCCGCCCGCGACGGGGAACCCTCAGGGGTCCGCCCCCAATCCA
>JAYTGI010000199.1:0-1783 GCA_043733605.1 Demequina sp.
AGGCCCGGTCCTCACGGACCGGGCCTTCGTCGTTGGCTGGTGAGGCGTTGTTGAATTTCTACGAGGCGAGCTCGCCGTCAGAGCTGAACACGAGGCCCACCGCGACGTCACCTTGGCGGATCGCAGTCTTGGTGAGAGGGCCGCCCGCGTCGAGAGCGGAGAAATCGGTCACGTCGATGCCGTATACCTTCTCAAGCCCAAGCTGGCAGAACGTGCGCTCGGGGCACTCTGGGGGTCCACCAAGGGCTATCCCCGTGCAGTTCTTCGCGAGCTCGGTGAGCGACATGACGCCGTACTTCTCGGAGAACGCGGTCGTCACGGCGAAGGCGTTCTGATCCTGTGCCGCGGAGGCCTTGCCGAACACGAGGCCCACCTTGGGGCCGAGGACGGCAAGGGCTGCGGACGTGATCTCGATGTCCCCAGTGGCCACGGTAGGAGCCGTGTCGCCGTTGAGCTTCTTGTTCAGGAACTCCGCCGCGGTGGCCGCGTACTCAGGAACAACGTTGACCTCGCCGGACTCGAGCGCAGGCAAGTACGTCTCGCGGTTGCCGATCGGGCGGACCGTGACATCGTAGCCAGCATCCCTCAGCACGGCGCCATAGATCTCCGCGACAGTGATGTTCTCGGAGAAGTTGGCCGCGCCCACCGTAAGCGAGCCCGATCCCTTGGCGGGAGCAGTGAGGCCCTGGTCGGTGACGAACTGCGCCGCGACCTCTGCCGACGTCTGGCGATCGATGTCGACCGCCTTGTTGAGCTTGATGAGCATTCCCGTATCGAGCACCGCCGACACCTCGTCCAGAGCCGCCATCACGGAGGCGTCTTCGGAGGTCTTGGCGTTCACGGCGGGAATCACGTTGTCCGAGTTTTGCAAGGTCATGTCGTCCGTAAGCACGACGAGCGAGTCGCCTGGAACCGGCAAGCAGACCTGGGACGTCATCGCGGCGGGGGCGCCTGTCATCGCGTCGGACGTGGTCGAAGGAGTCGAGGCTCCACCTGACGCGCAACCTGCGAGTAGAAGGGCCGATGTTGCGAGGGTGGCCAATGGTCCAAGACGGGTGTGCATGATGCTCCTCGTGGGTGGGCGTTATGGGACGGGAAGGTAACCGAAAAACTGCGCGGCATCTTCCCGATTCGCGTTGGATGACACCAATTCGTGACCAACAGATGTGTGACCAACAGATGTGTGACCAACAACGTCGTCACACTCATCTAAGCCGATGGGTGCGACATCACGCCACCGCACGGACTCCCACCCTGAGCGGAAGGGGAGTGAGTCGCCGTTGCAGCGCGCCCATCGCCGCATCGACGGCGAGGGTCAGCGCCGCGACCAGGACGCCGCCCGCGAGCACTTGTCCGTACCGCTGAGTGGCCAAGCCCGTGTTGATGATGACGCCGAGCCCTCCGCCAGCGACCAGGGCGGCTAACGGCACCGTGGCGACGGTCTGTGCGGCGGAGGTGCGCAAGCCCGAGGCGATGAGGGGCCACGAGAGCGGAAGTTCGACACGCACGGCGACCTGGAATCGGGTGAGGCCCTGGCCCACCGCGGCCTCCGTGACGTCAGCGTCGACGTTTGCCATTCCCGTATACGCGTTGGTCAGGATCGGAGGGAACGCGAAGATCGCGGCCGCGATGATCACGGCGCGGTTGCCAAAACCGATGCTCGACGCGGCGAATAGCGTCAGTAGGGCGAGAGTGGGCATCGCGCGCGACACGTTCGACAGCACGACGGTGAGGCCGCCGCCGCGGCGCGCGTGACCCAGCGCCATTCCAAGCGGCAACGCGA
>JAYTGI010000200.1:0-5226 GCA_043733605.1 Demequina sp.
CCAAGGCTGGAACATCCACGTCCACTCAGGCCGGGTCGAGTTCATCCCACCACCCAACATCGATCCCACCCGGAGACCCAGACCAGGAGGACTCGCCGCACTCGACATCGGAGACCTCACCGACGAGGGTCATGAGCGCGATCAAGGTGACGAGCGCGACCTAGGCGCCGAGGCAGAACCCTGCCCGCCTGCCGACTACGACGATGCCTCGCCACATGAGCTGCTTCACGCATAGCCGTGCGGTGCGACTCGCACTCGCCCACACGGCGAAAGCAACGCTACTCAGTGCCATAGGGACACCCCACGCCAGAGGGAGCGGCACAAGCCAGAAAAGTTTCGGCGTGCAACACCCGGGCGCTTCCAACAGCGGCCCTTGGTATCACCTTGCCCGTGCCGTCAGGAGTCGACCGACGCCCTAGACCGGCCGCGGCGCCGAGTCCACGAGACACGACGCCTAATCCAGCACCGCACCCTTCGAAGCCGATCCGACGAGCTTGCGGTACTTCGCGAGCACGCCGCGCGTGTACCTGGGCGCGGGAGGCTCGAAGCCGACTGCGCGCGCGGCCAGCTCCTCAGCGCTCACGTGCAGGTCGAGCGTCGCGTTGGTGACGTCCAGGGTGATCTTGTCACCGTCCTTCACAAAAGCGATGGGGCCAGCATCGACCGCCTCGGGAGCGATGTGCCCAACGCATAGGCCTGTGGTGCCGCCCGAGAAGCGGCCGTCGGTGACCAGGAGCACCTCCTTGCCGAGGCCGGCTCCCTTGATGGCTGCGGTGATGGCGAGCATCTCGCGCATGCCTGGCCCGCCCTTGGGGCCTTCGTACCGAATGACCACCACGTCGCCCGCCTTGAGTGAGCCTTGCTCGAGAGCGTCCAGGGCCTTGCGCTCCCCGTCGAACACGCGAGCGGTGCCCGCGAAGACGCTCTCGTCGAAGCCTGCAGATTTCACCACGGCGCCGTCGGGCGCGAGCGAGCCCTTGAGAATGGTGATGCCGCCCGACTTGTGGATCGGGTTGTTAAGCGCTCGCACCACGCGGCCGTCGATCTTCTCCGGCTTGAGGTCCTCCATGTTCTGGGCGAGCGTCTTGCCGGTGACCGTCATGACGTCTCCGTGCATGAGGCCCGCATTCAGCAAGGTGTTCATGACCGCGGGCACGCCACCCACGCGGTCAACGTCGTTCATCACGAACTGGCCGAACGGCTTGAGGTCGCCAAGGTGCGGCACCTTGGCCGCGATGCGCGAGAAGTCATCGAGAGTGAGGTCGACATCGGCCTCATGGGCGATTGCCAGCAGGTGAAGCACCGCATTGGTAGATCCGCCGAACGCCATGACCACCGCGATCGCGTTCTCGAACGCCTCCTTGGTCATGATGTCGCGCGCCGTGATTCCTTGGCGCAGCATGTTGACCACGGCTTCACCCGACTTACGAGCGTACATATCGCGACGACGGTCAGCGCTTGGCGGGGAGGCGGAACCGGGCAAGGACATGCCGAGCGCCTCCCCCACAGATGCCATCGTGTTGGCCGTGTACATGCCGCCGCACGCCCCCTCCCCTGGGCAGATGGCCTTCTCGATCGCCGTGACGTCTTCTTGAGACATGAGCCCCGCCGAGCACGCGCCCACGGCCTCGAAGGCATCAATGATCGTGACGTCCTTCTCCGTGCCGTCGGACAGCTTCACGTGCCCTGGCATGATCGAGCCCGCGTAGAGGAACACCGACGCAAGGTCGAGTCGCGCGGCCGCCATCAGCATGCCTGGAAGCGACTTGTCGCAGCCCGCGAGCAACACCGAACCGTCGAGTCGCTCGGCCTGCATGACCACCTCGACCGAGTCCGCGATCACGTCTCGCGACACGAGCGAGAAGTGCATGCCCTCGTGGCCCATCGAGATGCCGTCTGACACCGAGATGGTGCCGAACTCAAGCGGGTAGCCGCCGCCCGCGTGCACGCCCTCCTTCGATGCCTGAGCGAGGCGCTGCAGCGACAGGTTGCACGGAGTGATCTCGTTCCACGAGCTCGCGATGCCGATCTGGGGCTTGACCCAGTCGTCGTCGCCCATCCCGACGGCGCGGAGCATTCCGCGCGCGGCGGTCGCCTCCAGTCCATCTGTCACCTGGCGGGAACGGGGCTTCATGTCTGGCGTCGTCGTCATGTTTTCGAGTGTATTGCCGCGCCACGCATCGGCGACCCCAAAGGGCAATAACGAGGCCACAGGTTGACGCTACGGCAACTTGCTCCCCTTGATTTGCGAGGGAGAGGCGCCGTTCAACGTGGGGGGACGAATTGCCCAGGGGACTAGGTCGCGTAAGTCGATTGACAAACGGTCTACGCTCTCCCGATGTGAGTCCCACACTTCTCAAAATGCGCCGTCTCGTCATCGGCGCACCACTGCCGACACACGCGGCAGGCCATCAAACCCTTCGCAAGCGGATGGCGCTCCCCATCTTCGCGTCAGACCCGCTCTCCTCCGTCGCCTATGCGCCGCAAGAACTCCTGCTCATTCTCGCAGGCGGTGGGCTCGCCTTCATCGGCTATACCCCCTGGATCGCGGCGGCAGTCATCGCGCTCCTCACGATCGTTGTGGTCTCGTACCGCCAACTCGTGCGCGCCTATCCGTCGGGCGGCGGCGCCTACACCGTCGCCGCAAAGAACCTGGGCGAGAGCGCATCGTTGATCGTCGCATCGGCGCTCACCGTCGACTACGTCTTGACCGTGGCCGTGTCCGTCGCGAGCGGAGTGGACAACGTCATTTCGGCCTTCCCAGGGCTTCATGCGTGGCGCGTCGAATTCGCGATCGTGTGCGTCGTACTACTCGTGACCGTCAACCTGCGGGGGGTCGCCGAGTCCTCCAAGGCCTTCGCACTTCCCACGTACCTGTTTATTGGCTCGATCGGCGTGATGATCGTCGTGGGCTCGATCCGCGCGGCAACAGGCAACCTACCCCTCGCCGAATCCGCCGGGTACACGCTGCAGCATCACGACCTGGCGCGCGCGGCGCTCGCATTCCTCCTGTTGCGCGCGTTCGCGTCGGGATGTTCGGCCCTGACGGGCGTCGAGGCGATCGCCAACGGCGTACAGGCGTTCAAGCCGCCCAAGGCGCGAAACGCTCAAGCGACGCTGGTGGCAATGGGAACGGTGGCCGTGGGCCTGTTTGCTGGCGTCACGTATCTCGCACTCAAGACCCATGTGCTGTACACCGCGAACGCGTGCGACCTGCAGGGGTTCGCGAATTGCGACACGGTGGCCCAACGGTCGGTCATGGCGCAGATCGCGGCAAGCGTGTTTGGCGGGCACAACGCGGTCGGGTTCTTCGCGGTCCAGGCCACGACGGCCCTCGTGCTTTTCTTGGCCGCCAACACCGCCTTCAACGGCTTCCCCCAACTCGGCTCGGTCCTCGCGCACGATAGGTACGCACCCAAGGCCCTGCTGGCGAGGGGCGACCGCCTCGTGTTCTCGAACGGCGTGATCATTCTGGGCACCGCCGCCGCGATCCTGCTGCTTGGCTTCCGCGCCAACCTCAACCTGCTGATCCAGATGTACATCATCGGGGTGTTCGTGAGCTTCACCCTTGGCCAATTGGGCATGGTCGTCCACTGGACCAGGGAACTGCGCCGAGGCGAAATCGTCCATCGCACCAGGAGCACCCTGCACCTGTTCAGGGCCATCAACTTCGTGGGCGCCCTCACGACAGGCGTGGTCCTTGTCATCGTCACCCTCACCAAGTTCACCCACGGCGCATGGGTCGTGTTCGCGATCATGCCCGTCCTGTGGCTGCTTATGTTCCAGGTGAATCGCTACTACAGGGCCGTCGCCGAGCAGGTGGCGCCCGATGCGGTCACCAAGTTCGGCTCCGCCGGTGACTACGCGGTGGTCCTGGTTCACACCGTCAACAAACCCCTGCTCAAGGCGCTCGACTACGCGATCGCGGCCGACCACAGGCGTCTAGCTGCCGTGCACGTCGCCTCGGAGCCCGAGCTCACCGAATCGATCCGCGCCGCCTGGAGATCCCTCGAGATCCACGTGCCGCTCACGGTTCTCGATTCCCCGTTCAGGGACGTGTCAAGCCCGCTGGTCGACCACCTTCAGCAGGATAGGCAGCGGCACGGCTCCGAGGTCGTGTCCGTCTACATCCCGTTCTACGTGTACGGGCATTGGTGGGAGGGCTTCTTGCACAACCGCAAGTCCCGCCGGATTCGCCACCGCCTGCAGTTGTGCCCCGGCGTGGCCGTGGTGCTGGTTCCGTGGCTACTCGACTCCACGCAATCCCTCTACACGCGCCCCACACGCCCGCTTCCTGGGCTCGAAAGACGCGGCCTCTCGGGCTTGCCAAGGAACCGCGAAACCAAGCCGACGAGTCGCTTCCACAGGCCGGTCCAGCGCTAGTTTGACATTGACGCAACGTCAACTTCTAGACTGTTTGCATGGACACGGACTACGACATCGGCAAGGTCGCGCGCATGAGCGGCATCACGAGCCGCACCCTGCGCCACTACGACGACATTGGCCTGCTCACCCCCGCGCGGACGGGCGAGGACGGCAGGCGCCGCTATGGCCGGCCCGAGCTCTTGCGCCTGCAGCACATCCTCGTGCTGCGCGAGTTGGGAACGAGCCTCGACCGCATCGCGCACATCGTCAACACCGATGACCCCTCCACCACGATCGCGATGCTTCGCGACCACCTCGCGGGCCTCACTGCCGAACGCGAACGCTACGCGAGGCTTGCGGCAACGGTCGCCCGCACCATCGACTCCATGGAGAGGGGAAAGCCAATGACCGCCTCCCACGTCTTTGACGGCTTCGCGCACCAACGATACGAGCCTGAGGCCCGAGATCGCTGGGGGGACGCCGCCGTCGACCGCTCGAACGCCCGCTGGGAAAGGCTTGGGGACGACGGCAAGACGCGACACCTGCGCATTGACAGGGAGATCGTGGAGGCCCTCGGAGCCGCCGTTCGGGTGAACTTTGCCGCGGATAGCGCCCAGGTGCAAGACATCGTCGCCAGGCACCACGCGTGGCTCAGCGAGATTTGGACGCCGGACGCGAACGCATACAGGTCGCTGACGCAGATGTACGTGGACGACGAGCGCTTTAGGGCCCACTACGACGAGGTGGCGCCTGGGGCTGCGGAACTCCTGCGCGACGCGGCCGCGCTCTATGCAGGGCGAGAACTCTGACTCCTGGGCATGGGACGGGGCCTACCGTCGCACGCTCGCCGCACCGTTGACT
>JAYTGI010000201.1:0-5171 GCA_043733605.1 Demequina sp.
CAGGCGCGGTTATGCCAATCGTTTGCTGCTGGCGAACCGGCACGACATTTCGCGCGCGTTGGTGGCCCTCATGGATGGCGTGCATACCCTAGCCGCGCAGCACAACGTGGGCAGCGCGTGGTGGATGTACCTTGACGAAAGCGCAGCAGAAACGCTGTTGCCCTGGGCAACGCACGCCGTCCCTTGGCTTTTGGACGGGGACTGCACCATCAGCCTGCCAGGCGATCATTTCGACGACTTCCTGACGAGTACTCCCGCCAGCATCCGAAAGCGCGTCCGCCGAGATCGTTTGTTGTTTGGGCGTGCCGAGTACGAGACCAAAGAGTTGGACTTGGCTGACTGCTGGGAGCAGGTTGGCAAACTAGTGGCCAATCTTGAACGCGAACACGGACACGCTGCGGACAACGACGACATTGCGCGAATGCTGAGGCTTCAGTCGGAGTCCATGGGGGACGCAGCCCGCGTCGACGCCTGTTTCCGAGGCGGCGTCATGGTGGGCGCAAACCTCCGCCTTGCAAGCGAAAGTGACATGGTGTCACGAGCCTGCGGGTTTGATTTTGGCCGACTGCAGAACGCCTGCGAGTATTTTGAACTCGCCTACTACCGAGCCATCGAAGCCGCCTATGCCACCGGTAGTTCAAGCCTTGGTTTGGGAATAGGCACCTATGAGACGAAGATCCGCCGAGGCGCCCGTGTCAATCTACGGTGGGCCGTGGCCACTGGAGGCGATATTGCGATTCGTGATGCAGCCAGCATCCGTGCACATAATGGGAGGCGGATGAGCGAGATGGTTAGGGACGGACTACGACGGGAATCGTTGAGCTGTGTGCCGGTGAAGGACTGGGTTTGAGCCCACCCACTGGTCCGTAGAGCGCGTGGGCCTCGCCCGCATCGAGCGCCCAGTAGCGGTCGCCGTAGGACCAATGCCACCACTCGGTCGGGTAGTTCACCAAGCCAGCGGCTGAGAGTGCCGACGTGAGGATGTCACGGTTGGATTGGGCCTCGGGCGACAAGCCCTCGGCGTCGGTGTAACAGCGCCCGTCGCTCTCCTCGGGCGAGGCGTTCACCCGAGTGCCCAGGTCCAATTCCTTCCCGTCGCCGTCGCACAGCGTGAGATCGACTGCGGCTCCGCTCGAATGTGGAGCGATCTCGGGCGACGAAACATACCGGCTCACGAGAGACGCCAAATCGGATGCGCTGAGGCTCGGATGCAGCGCGACCAACCTGTCCTTGTATTCACTGAAATAACGCCGTTGAAGCGCGAGTGGGCGGAATCCCTCGATGATCAGCAGCCTCAATTCGCAGGGTAAAGACGCTTGCGCCCGCTCCAACCGTTGCACAACTCCTTTCCGAAGTTTCGCGTACGAGCCGTCGGGATCCGCCTTCCGAGGGTCAAGAAGAAGGTCTATAGACAGACGCAGGTCGACCAGAGGCTCGGCGTTGTCCCTCACCAGAATGGACTTGACTCTGGGGTCGGACATCAAAACGATCGAATTCACGATTCCACCGTATCTGACGGTAGGCAACTGGTGTGCGTAGTGGAGCGAGCAGGCCTGCACGACGTCTGCGTATCACTTTGCAGCGGACAATGTTGCGGTCCTGCCCGTAGCATTCGCAACCCGCACGGTGGCGGTCTTGGTAGCAATGGTCGCGTGGGCAAGGCTACTTGCGTTGACTCGCCGTCCAGTTTGCTGCCGATTGCAAGCAGTCGGCGCAGGACAGTGTCGGTTCGCTGGGGCACCTGACCGCGCTCTCCCAGTTGAGGATTACCCATGGAGAACCTCGACGTCACATTCCAACGCAAGCGCGAGGAACGGTGACAACATAGTCTCCGCTGCCAGCACGGAACACAGGGCTTCGGCGGGCTCGTCGAGGCACTCCTCGACTACCGCCAACGCCGCTTGTCAGAGCAAAGACTCCCGCAACGCATTGTCGGACGCCCTCAGCGCTGTTCGCGGCGGGCGTACCAAAACCGCCGACGCGCGTACATACTCCCGGCGAGGGAACCAACGATCCGGCCACGCGCTACCGTGAGTCCGTCTGGCGCATCCTCGGACCGCTTCTCCGTTGGCGACCATGCGACACTGGCGACTGACCAAGATGGCGCTGAACGCGCATGACGACACCCCAGATCGTTCTTTAACCAGGCACAATGAAGCGACCTCTAGCCAACCTGCGCCGGGTCGTTGATCCAGATCTCCTCGATCTCGGGATCGTCCAGATACGCCTGGAGCGGGCCAAGCCCGGCGACGTTGTCGAGCACGGACTTGGCGACCGTCAACCGGTCCTCGTACGGCGCCACGGCGCCCGTCAGCGCGCGCTGCTCCCAGTGCGCGAGGGCGTCGTCAACCAGGGCGCGAACGGCCGCCACATCGCGTACCGGATCCACGCCCCTCTTGCGAATGAGTTCCCTTACCTGGGACTCGATCGCAGTGGCGGCCTCTGCACTCATGGTGAGGAGACTAGAGGCTTCTGCCGGTTTTCGCCCGGTGAGTTGTGGAAAACTCCCTAAGCGACGCGCCTAAAGGCACACGAGCCAACAACTGCCGGGGCTCTCACGGACGAGCGGGAGCGACACATGGCGGAGGCAGCCACGGAACTCGGCTCCCGAGGCCGCCGGATCTGGCTTCAGGTGAAAACTGCTGTTCTACTTGTCCTTGACGTAGTCCAGTGAGCCGTCTTCGTTGATCGTCAACGTCCAGTCGGGACACGCCTGCTTGTCAATCCTGCCCAGCAGTGCGCCGCCCTCAGTCTCGACCCTAATCGCAGTGCCCTCACATTCGTCAATGACCTCGGGGTAGGAACTTTGGCTCGCGACCACTCTAGGGAAATCGTCGCTCCAGCCCTCGACAATCACGACCACATCTTGGCTTGAGTCGTTCGTGTATTCCATCCCAGGTTTTGCGGCATCGTAGGCAAACAGGCAACCGCTCAAACTCACCGCGATAGCGGCAGTACCAACAACGAAGCCAATCACGCGACGCACCATCACACCCACCCCCTCTTGCGATCGAGTTCCCGCACGTGCGACTCGATCGCAGTGGCGGCCCCTGCACTCCTGATGAGCACACTAGAGCCTGCTGCCCATTCCCGCCCGGCGAGGCGCGGGCAACGCCTCTAGAGGCGCGCCTGGCGGCAACCTCTCACACAGGCGCGACAGGGTGCCGACTGCTGACGAGCATCGCTGGCCGGCCGAGGGTCGGAGGCCCCAAGCCAGTTGCGATACCAAGCCGAGGACTCGAGGAGCTATCGGCTCGCGCGAGTCACGGCCTCCAGCCGCGGCTCGATCGCGTCGGCCATCATGGTGATCTCGCGCTCGGCGATGCCGTGGTGCCGGGCGTGGTCTTGCCACCCAGCGAGCGCGGCCACAACGTGGGAGATGCGCTCGCGGGCCTCGTCGGCGACGATGCCGGCGTCGTCTGCGAGGGTCAATAGCCCCTCGACTTCGTCCGCGGCGACGTCGGCGCCTGCGATCGATGTCGTTCGCGGCTTGGAGAGGTCGGGGTTGGGGTTGACATCGAACACGGGGCTGAGCGTCCAAAGCCCGCCGTCGGCGAGGAAGCCGTGGTTGCGCAAATGGTCATCCGTATTGCCGAGCGCCACCGACGCTATGACTCTGTCATAGAGCTCGCGCTGGTCAGCATGGCTGGACACAGAGATATCGCGAATCGCCTCGACGATGTCCGTGTAGTCGCGGCGGTCCCCGTCGTTGGCGCTGGTCGCGGTCATGGCGCTGATGTAACCGACGCGGCCGCCGATGGCCGTCCGGTCGAATCGGCGCACCAGCAGCACGCTGCGGTCGCTGACCCTGACGAGCCTGTGTTCGGGAGTGCGGATGCCGGCTTTTGCGAGTAGGTCGAGCGCAGTGGCTTCCCACGCCATCACGTCCCACTGGTCGGAAGCGTGCGGGAACTTCGCGATCGCCAGAGAACCGTCCTCGAGGCGGACTGAGGCTTTGGGGCGGGCGCCGCCCAGGCCTGTGGTTCCCGTGTCGAGAAGTTGCTTGATCGCGTTCGAAGGATCCGCGTCGGAAGCGAGCTCGTCGCTGGCGCGCAACAAGGCTGGCAGGGAAATGAGCGTCGGGACGGTCGATGGCCCGCCCAAGTAAGCGTCTTGCCCAGGCAGCCGGAACCGCAAAGCACCCTGTCGCGTGTCGTCGCTCACGCCGAGCAGAAAGTCCACGTCGTCGAGGCTTCGCGGCGTGCTGCTCGCTTCTCGGGCGCGCGCTCGTTCAGCTTTCTCGATGAGGTTGCGGCCCCACCGGTCGGGCGCACTGTCTGCAAAGGCGCGAAGCAGCCCCGACTGGTGCTGGGAGCCGGTCGTCAGTTGCAGCCCTGGGTCGATGTTGATGCCGCCGTCGGCGAGGTAGCCAGGGTCGTAGATGAAGGTCGTGGAGACCTGGCCGCGGGCGCGCGTGAAGTGCGCCTGGCCGACGAGGCGGGAGCGGCCGTCCTGTTCAGTCCAGACCTCGAGCGTCGTCATCGTGCACGCTTCTTGGTGAGGTTGCCTGCTCGCAGGCGTCCGATGTCGCTGTTCAGGGGATCCAGGGCGTCGACCACCTTGTCGAGCACGCCGAGCGCCCTGAGTACTTGGGTGACGTTGGCGAAGCTGACGTTCGGGTCACCCGACTCGATCTTGCGCAACGTGGTACGCGAAATGTCGGCACGCTCCGACACCTGCTGCGCGGTCAGGTTCAACACCATGCGCCAGCCACGCACGCGCTCACCGAGTTCGGTGATCTCCCGGTCGATCTTGTAGCCACTCATGGAGTCCTCCTTATGGCCGCCATACTACGCCTATGTGCCCTTAATGACCATTGACGCGATCATACGGGAGCGAGAGATCCTCGCTAGTTCCCCGGCTCGCGCTCCGGTCCGGTGCCGGGTGACCGAATGACCGATCGGCTTGCCTGCTAGCGTTCAGAGACCAGAAGGTGGGGGCGCGAATGAAGATCCGGTGGCAAACGACGCGAACGAACGAGCGGCTTTGGCCCTCGGCGGCTCCCGTGGTGATGGTGGTGAATGCCAACGATGAGGGGCCGTCCGTGTTGCGTGGTTGGGCGCTAGGGTCGCCAACTCTTGCACGTGCACCTGAGTCCCAAAGGAAGCTTCAAGGGATGAGGGATGTGCTCGCACCGGGAGGCACCGCGATCTTTCAAAAGCGCAATGTCG
>JAYTGI010000202.1:0-5149 GCA_043733605.1 Demequina sp.
CGCCAGCGCGAGGTCGAGGCGATCTTTGCCGAGAAGAACGAGGAGATGTACGAGGCGAGCTTCGGCGCCCAGTTCATCTCCGGGATCATCATGCCTTCCGCGATGTTCGTAGGGAACCTCGTGTACGTGGGAATCGCGGTGGTGGGTGGGCTCAAGGTCGCGAGCGGCAACCTGCCACTGGGTGACGTCCAGGCCTTCATCCAGTACTCGCGTCAGTTCCAGCAGCCGCTCAGCCAACTTGGTTCGATGGCGAATCTGCTTCAGTCGGGTGTCGCGAGCGCCGAGCGAGTGTTTGAACTGCTCGACGCGGAGGACCAGTCGAGTGACATCGACGACGCCCAGTCGCCTCACGACCTGCATGGACGCTTGGTATTTGAAGACGTCTCCTTCTCGTACAACCCCGACAAGCCGCTCATCAGCGGCCTGTCACTAGCGGCCGAACCAGGGAAGACGGTCGCGATTGTTGGCCCCACCGGCGCAGGCAAGACGACGCTGGTGAACCTCATCATGAGGTTCTACGAGCTCGATGGCGGGCGCATCCTTCTGGACGGCGTGGACATCGCGCACATGACCAGGGACGACTTGCGTTCTCGCACGGGAATGGTGCTTCAGGATGCGTGGCTCTTTGGAGGCACGATCCGCGAAAACATCGCCTATGGGCGTCCCGATGCGACGGAAGAGGAGATCCTCGCGGCGGCCACGGAGGCCTTCGTCGATCGCTTTGTCCACTCGCTTCCCGACGGCTACGACACCGTGATCGACGACGATGCCACCAACATCTCCGCCGGCGAGCGTCAGCTCATCACGATCGCAAGGGCCTTCGTCGCAAAGCCGAGCGTGCTGATTCTGGATGAGGCAACGAGCTCGGTCGATACCCGCACCGAGCTTCTCGTCCAGCACGCGATGGCGGAGCTGCGCAAGGAACGCACGAGCTTCGTCATCGCTCACCGCTTGTCGACGATTCGCGATGCTGACCTCATCCTCGTGATGGAGGACGGCGCCATTGTGGAGCAAGGCACGCACGCCGAACTTCTCGCGAAGCACGGCGCGTACTCACGCCTCTATGACGCCCAGTTCGCGGCTCCGCTGGATGAGGTGGATGCGCCCATCGACGCGGTCCGCGTATTTGCGGAGCCCGTCGCCCAGGACTCGGCCGCCACCCCGCATCCGGTTCTCCCCCCGCATGCGGGCGAGGACACCGCCTAGGGAGCGCACCCCTAGGCGGTGTGGACTCACAGCGATGCTTTGGTGCCCGAGACCTCGCGGTTGGCAAAGCGCTGCTGAAGGAGCACGGCCGCGACGATGATGACGCCCTTGGCGACGAGTTGCACTGATGTTGACAGGTTGTTCTGGATGAACACGTTGGTAAGTGTCGAGAACAACAGGACCCCAAGAACCGTGCCGCCGATGGTGCCGCGACCGCCCACGAGGAGCGTGCCGCCAACCACGACGGCGGCAATGGCGTCCAGCTCATAGAGCTGGCCGTGCGTTGATGTGCCCGCAGTGGTGCGCGAGAGCAGCATCACCGCCGCTAGTCCCGCGGTCGCGCCCGACAGCATGTAGAGGTACACCGTGTGGCGCTTGACGTTGACACCTGCAAGGCGCGCAGCCGTGGCGTTGCCGCCGATCGCAATGGTGCGTCGGCCGAACGTGGTGCGGTTGAGAAGGAACCACGCGACCACGGCCACGATGGCGAAGATCCATACCACCCACGAGATGCCGAGCAGGTCCGCGCGGAAAAAGTGGAGGAAGCCTTGGTTGTCGACGATCTGGGTGTGGCGCTGGGAGACGAGTTCCGCGACTCCGCGCGCTCCGACAAGCATCGCGAGGGTTGCGATGAAAGCGACGACGTTGCCGTAGGCGATGATCATTCCGTTGACCAGCCCGGCGAGGACGCCGCCAGCGATCGCGACGAAAACCATCAGCGGCCAGAAGCCAGACGCTGCCGTCTGAATCGCGCCAAGGCTCGCGAGCACCGACGTGAGTCCGAGCACCGAACCGACAGACAGGTCGATTCCTCCCGCCGTAATCACGAACGTCACCCCGATGGAAACCACGCCGATCACGGACGCGGACCGCAGGATCACCAGCAGGTTGTTGACGTTCATGAAGTTGTCGCCCGCCGTGACAGCGCCCACGATCACGAGCAGCAGCAAGGCGATGATGAGCCCAATGCTGCGGCCGGCCGGGCTCGCGAAGAAGCGCTTTGCGGGGTTGTGACTGGCTGCCAAGTCCCTCGCCGGGGTGGCGTCGGCCGCTTTGGTGGTGGTCGGCTCGCTCACGCGGCACTTCCCTTCATGACAAGATCGAGCACGCCGTGCTCGTCGATTTCTGTGGCCGCCTTTTGGGCCACGACTCGGCCGTCCGCGATGACAAGCAGGCGATCGGCAAGGCCCAAGACTTCGTCAATCTCGCTCGAAACCACCACGATGGCCGTCCCCTTGGCCGCGAGTTCGCGAATCAAGCCGTAAATCTCCATGCGTGCGCCCACGTCGACGCCGCGAGTGGGCTCGTCCAGCAACAACACCTTGGTGCCGTGGATCAACCAGCGCGCCAGCATGATCTTCTGCTGGTTGCCGCCCGACAGGGTCTTGGTGATGCGGTCGGGCTCGGCGGGCCGCAAATCAAGTGCCGTCATCTGTTCACGGGTGGCCGCGCGTTCTGCCGGTTCATCGAGCAACGGTCCGCGCGCGAATCGTGTGAAGGTGGACAGCGTCGCGTTGCGGTAGATCGGCTCCTCGAGCATGAGCCCCTGGCTCTTTCGCTCCTCGGGGGACAGTCCCATACCAGCATCCACCGCGTCGCTGACGGAGCCCGACCTGAGCCGCCTTCCGGCGAGTGTGACGGTGCCTGCGGTGGCACGGCGCTCCCCGTAGAGGGTTTCGAGGATCTCGGACCGTCCCGATCCGACGAGCCCTGCGAGGCCCACCACCTCTCCAGCGCGCACGCTGAATGTCACGCCGCTGAACACTCCCGCCGCGGCGAGGCCTTTCACGTCGAGCACCACAGGGGCGTTGTCAGGCACCGTGACTCGAGGGGGGAAGACGTGCTCCATGTCAGTGCCTGTCATGAGAGCGATGAGCTGGCGCGTTGGAGTGGTGCGTGCCGGCAGGCCCGCAGCCTCCGACCGCCCGTCCTTGAGCACGGTGATGCGGTCGCCGACCCTCTCGATCTCTTCGAGTCGATGAGAAATGTAGATCACCGCGATGCCTTGCGACGTGAGTTCGCGCACCACGCGAAAGAGGTTGTTGACCTCCTCCGAGTCAAGCACGGCACTTGGCTCGTCCATGATCATCAGCTTGATGTCGCGGGAGAGCGCTCGCGCCATCGCCACGATCTGCTTGTTCGCAGGCGACAAGGTGCCCACCTCGCGCGTGGGGGAGAGGTCGCCGTGGCCGAGCCGAGTCATGAGGTCGCGCGCAGCGTTGTTTGTCGCCCGCCCGCGTACGACGCCGCCCGCGGAGTTTTCGTGGCCCAGGAATATGTTGTCCGCTATCGACAGCCCGTCGACCACATCGAGCTCTTGGTACATGGTCGCGATCCCCAGGTCGAGAGCCGCCACGGGGTCGGAGATCGTCACCGTTCGGCCTTGCCACACAAACTCGCCCTCGTCTGGCTGATGCGCGCCCGACAGGGTCTTGATGAGCGTCGATTTGCCCGCGCCGTTCTGGCCGAGTACGCAGTGAACCTCGCCTGCGCGGACGTCAAAGTCGACGCCCTTCAACGCTTGGGCGCCGCCGAAACTCTTGGTGAGCCCGCGGACTTCTAGTAATGACGTCTGGTGGTCGGCTTTGATCACACGCTGAACATAACACATGTGCAATTGGTGGCGCGATCCCCACTTGACCGCGAGTCTGAGCGCGAATTCGTGCTTCGCCACGCTCAAATCGATCGCGAGGCCGTGATCAAACCGTTATGTCGACAAACATGCAAAAGATGCACGCGAGTCGCGCAGATCTGCTAGCGTCGACGTGTCAGTGTGGACAGGTCGCGCAGGAGCCGTGGGGAAATCTCCGCGATTCGCGCCGGTTCCCCTTTCTCGCTGGCGACGACCAGAACGACTCAACGAGGAGGAAAATCATGACCGCATCCCGCACAATGCGAATGCGAACACTTGCGGCGGCCAGTGCCGTTGCTGTCATCGCCCTGCTGGCAGGATGCAGCTCCGACGGCGGGGACAAGGGCGCCACGGCAAATGCAGGCGTCGACAACGCCGCTTCCGGCGACAAAGTCGTCATCGGCTTTTCGGGCCCTGCGGCCGACCACGGCTGGCTAGGTGCAATCAACTCCGCAGCCATCGCCGAGGCGAAGAAATATGGCGACGTGGAGTTGCGAGTGGCCGAAGGCACGAACGACGCCAACTTGCAGATCAGCCAGGTCGAGACCTTCATCAATGACGGTGTCGACGTGATCGTGTTGCTGCCGACAGACGGTGCCGCTCTGACCGAGGCCGCCATCAAGGCGATGAACGCGGGCATTCCGGTCATCAACGTCGACCGCGAGTTCTCGTCCACCGCCGCCGCACGCGTCACGATCCTGGGCGACAACTACGGCATGGGTGTGAGCGCGGGCACGTACATCTGCAACAAGCTCGGCGGACAGGCCGACGCAGTGGTGGCAGAGATCGCGGGTATCGACTCGCTTCCGCTGACGCAGGACCGCAGCCGCGGCTTTGCCGACGCTCTGTCCGACTGTGGGCTCAAGGTGAACGCCCGCGTAGCCGCCGACTTCACCATCGCGGGTGGCCAGGCGGTCACGGCGCAGTTGCTGTCTGCCAACCCGAAGATCGACGCCATCTGGAACCACGATGACGACCAGGGCATCGGCGTCCTCGCGGCAATCGATGAGGCAGGGCGTGACGAGTTCTTCATGGTAGGCGGAGCGGGTTCGCTCAACGCCATGAACTCCATCAAGGCGGGCGATACGGTGCTCGAAGCGACCGTCATCTACCCGTCGACGCAGGCGGCAGACGGCATTTCTCTCGCCAGGCTTCTTGCTCAGAACAAGAACATGGGCGACCTCGCATCGGCGGGCATTCCCAACCGCATCGTCCTTAACGCCCCCGTGGTGACCAAGGACAACGTGGACGAATACCTCCCGATCGGATTCGCGTCCTAGCAGGACCGACTGGGGTGCCCGCCGTCTGGCG
>JAYTGI010000203.1:0-13250 GCA_043733605.1 Demequina sp.
GAAGAGTTTCTTTCGATTGGCGCCCAGATCGGGGTAGTCCTCCTGCTGTTGCTCTTGGGCCTCGAGTATTCGCCGATCGACCTCAAGAACGGCGTCAAGATGACGTGGCGGGCAGGGATTCTCGACATCTTCGCCAACACCATTCCAGGGTTCGCGACGGGGCTGTTGCTCGGTTGGTCTCCCGCTGCAGCGGTGCTACTTGGCGGGGTGACGTACGTGTCGTCATCGGGAATCATTGCGCGTCTGCTCGACGACTTCGATCGCTATGCCAACCGCGAGACCCCCGTGATCCTGAGCCTCTTGGTCATGGAAGACATCGCCATGGCGATCTTCCTCCCCATCGTTGCCGTGATCCTCGTTGGTGCGAGCATCGCTCAAGGCGCCGTCGCGGCCGGAGCCGCTATCGGCACCGTCGCCATCGCATTCTTTATCTCCCTTCGCTACTCGCGGCAGGTCTCACGCGTGGTGCATTCCCACTCGCGTGAACTGCTTCTTCTGTCCGTACTTGGCCTCGCCTTCTTGGTGGCGGGCCTCGCGGAAGCGGCGCAGGTCTCGGCGGCGGTGGGAGCGTTCCTGCTGGGCCTCACGCTCTCAGGTCAAGTGGCCGACGAGATGCGCTCGCTGTTGCCTCCGTTGCGGGATGTATTCGGCGGAATATTCTTTGTATTCTTTGGTCTCACCATCGACCCTCGCGACCTGGTGCCCGTGCTGCTGCCCGCCCTCGCCCTCGCGATCATCACGGCGATCACCAAGATCGGCACGGGCGCGTGGGCGGCGGCGCGCGCGGGCATTGGGCCCAAGGGCCGGTGGCGCACGGGGCTCTCACTCATCGCCCGCGGCGAGTTTTCCATCGTCATCGCGGGGCTTGGTGTCGCGGCGGGTGCGCAAAGCCAACTCGGTCCCCTCTCGGCGGCCTACGTCCTGATGCTGGCGCTCGCCGGTTCGGTATTGATGCGCTTCGCGGACAAGATTCCTGTCCCTCGCATCATCGCTGGCAAACCGAAGGCGAAGCCCTTCGCAAGCCCTAGCCCTAGCCCCGGCAGTACTGCTCCCTAGCCAGGCTCACGTCCACTTGGGACATGATCAGTTCTTGTTGGTCGCCCATCGCCGCGGTGTACGAGTCGACGTCGGCCTGAGTGGGGGCGGCTGGGCCGTTGATCATGGCCGCCATGCGGTCGTTGAGGTCTTGCCAGTGATCGAGAATCTCCTTCGGATCCTTGGACCCTGGAGCCGGATGGCCGTCGAGGACCCTGTAATCCTGAATCCCTGTGGCGTTGCCGTCGGTATCGATCATGGGACCTGCGGGCTGCTCGCCGCTGTGGACGCTGACGACATAGTCCAGGTTCGGCTGCGCAAGGAGTTGGAGCCCAACGACCAGCGTTCGCATCCCCGGCGTGCCACCGTCCACGCAGATAGCGGCGTTCGGGTCCCCTCCAAGCGCGGCGCCAGCAGACTCTTGCCCCGTGCCGTCCGCCTGCGCGTCCGCGGACGTTGTCTGGTCAACGTATGTGGGAAGGGATGGCGCGTCGGCGCCACACGCGGTGGCCGCTAGGGCGAATCCAATCACCATGACACCAAGAGTCGGCTTCTTCATCTCTTCCTCCCACTCCGCGCACCATGCGCGATCTGTGAAATCTTATGACGAACTGTCCGGGGTGCATGGTTGACGCCGCCTGTGAGAGAATTGACAGTCGCCTGGAGCGGCCACCGCACGTCTGTGTTGCGCTGGCGCTCGGCGATGCGCCGGTCACATCGCGCGGGTGGTGTGACACGAGCGTGACGTAGCGCTCCACCTCGTTTTCCGTAGGAGCATGCCGATGTTCGCGCGCTATCGCGAGATCCTCGCCCTTCCAGGGGCGGCCGCATTCTTTTGGTGGGGCCTCATCGCTCGTGTCCAGATGGGCATGACAGGCCTCGCCACCTTCTTGCTTGTCCAGATCGAATACGGCTCCTACGCGACAGCTGGTGCCGTCATCGGAGCGTCGTCGATCGGGTACGCGCTTGTGGCGCCCCTCATCAGCCGGCTGGTCGATGAGTACGGCCAGTCACGGGTTTTGCGGCCGGCCTTCGCCTTCGGGATCGCGGCCCGCGTTGGGCTCGTCGTCGCCGCAATGGCCCACGCTCCGGCATGGGTCCTCTTTTGCGTGGCGCCGTTCTTCGCGGTCACCGGCTCGCAGTCAACGCTGTCGCGCGCACGGTGGTCCCACATCGTGCCCGACAAGCATGCGCTGAACACCGCGTTCTCCCTGGAGAGCTCGCTCGAAGAGGTGCTGTTCATTGCCGGACCCGCCCTCGCGACGATCCTCGCGACCACGGTCGCGTCGTGGCTGCCAAGCATCATCGCGGCCGCGACACTTCTGGTGGGCGGGTACGTGTTTTTGTCCTTGCGCGCCACCGAACCGCCTGGCCGCAAGGCCGACGCAGGCACCGTGCCGCTCACAATGGCTCCCGTCATCGACGGTTCTCTTCACAGGGTGGGCATCAGTGACCTTCCGCCGGCCAGGCCGCGCCGCTACCGGAACCCCTTCAAGGGTCACCTCCTCGTCACCACTCCCGCTCTTGTGATCACCACGATCGTATTTGCCACGCAAGGCGCGCTCTTTGCATCCGTGGATGCTTCGACGGTCGCGTTCGCGGAAGAGCTCGGGCACAAGAGGTGGTCGGGAGTGGTGCTCGCGGTCTTCGCTCTTGGTTCGCTCATCGGTGGGCTCGCGTATGGCGCCCGCGTGTGGACCGGCTCGCTCGCATCGCGGCTGTTGTGGGGAGTGTCCTCTGCGGGCATCGGCGCTGCGCTGTTCCACCTGGCGCCCAACCTGGTGGTGCTCGCCGCACTCATGTTCGCCACCGGGCTGGTGATCGCGCCCACCATGGCCGTGGGCGACGGAGTGGTGCACGCACTCGTGCCGCGTTCCAGGGTCACCGAGGGCATGGCGTGGACGCGTGTGGGGCTCGACATGGGTGTCGCGGCCGGCGCTTGGCTCGCCGGACTGCTCATCGACCGCGGCGGTGCTGCCGATGGCTTTGCGGTGACCACCGCGGCTGGCCTTGGTGGGCTCGTGATCACGCTCGCAACCTGGAGATACCTGCGTCGCACCCGCGCCTACGACGAGGAGGTCGCCCGTGAAGTATCCGTCGCTGCCTGACTCCTGACTCTGGGATGATCTGAGCATGGAAAACCTGCGCATGGAAAACCTGTGCATGACCGCGCGGCCCGCGTCTCGGTGGCTTCGATGAATGCCCAGTGGGCGTTGCGCGACGCGACGCACGACGATGGCGCCGCCCTCGCACACATCTACAACCACTACATCCGCGACACCGTCATCACGTTTGAGGTCGACGAGCTCAGCGCTTCGGAAATGGCCGCTAGGGTGGCCGAGATCCAAGCGGCCGGATTGCCGTGGTTGGTGGCCGAGGGCGATGGCGCCCTTCTGGGATACGCGTACGCCGGGCCATATCGAGAACGCGCCGCGTACGTCCATACCCTCGAGACCTCCATCTATCTGGACCTCGCCGCACGCGGCAGGGGCCTCGGCACGGCCCTCTATGCGGAGCTGTTCTCGCGGCTCGCCGACCTCCACCCTGGGCAGAGCCCGCACGCACCCGTCCACGCGGTGATGGGCATCATCGCCCTTCCCAATGAATCGTCTGTCGCGCTCCAGAAGAGGTTTGGCATGACACTCGTGGGGACGTTCCCCCAGGTGGGCCGCAAGTTCGATCGTTGGATCGACGTCGGCTTCTGGCAGGCGACGCTCGACTAGTTGGCACTGCTGTTGATTGGCACTGCTGTTGATTGGCACGGTGCGGACCGCGGCGTTTCCCCACGTTCCATTTGCGGCACCTGAAGAAACGCCGCCACAATGGACCCCGGCGCGCCTCAAGGCGCGCCGCCTTGAACCCTTCGTGGGAATCGCAACGAAAGAGAACACAGATGAAGACCGCCTTGAAAAGGCGGCAGTCCGATGACGGTTTCTCGTTGGTCGAGTTGCTCGTGATCATGATCATCATTGGGCTGCTCGCAAGCATTGCCGTGCCCCTGTATTTGGACCAGCGCAAGAAGGGTCACGACGCTGACGCCAAGTCCGACGTGGACGCCGTCGCCAAGATTGTGGGGTCGTACGTCTCCGAGCACGACTCGCTGCCCACGGTGACCGTGTCAGGCAGCGACGTGCTGCTCGATGGAAAGTCGGTGGCCGGCTTGTCGGAAGGAGTGGTGCTCGGCTCCCTGACCGGCACCACGACCGACAATTGGTGCATCGACGACAAACAGCCGCATGGTGACCGCGCCAAGGTGAAGGGGTACAAGTTTACCGCCAGCGGGGACAAGGTCGAAGAGGGCCAGTGCGTCTAGCCTGATCCGCGTGTGAAATGCCGAAGGGCGCCGACCCTTTCCTAGGAGGGCGTCGGCGCCCTTCGGCGTAAGGCTTGAGTTCTAGCGAACGGCCTTGGTGGCCTCGATGAGGTGCTCGAGGCTCGCGACCGTCTCAGCGTAGCCGCGGGTCTTGAGGCCGCAGTCGGGGTTGACCCACAACTGGTGCCCTGGCACGGAGTCCTTGGCAAGCGTGAGCAGCTCTGTGATCTCCTCGGTCGAGGGAACGCGGGGGCTGTGGATGTCCCACACGCCTGGACCGATTTGGCGCTCGTAGCCGTGAGCCTTGATCGCGGGCAGGACCTCCATGCGCGAGCGGGCGGCCTCGATCGAGGTGACGTCGGCATCGAGGCCGTCGATCGCGTCGATGATCTCACCAAACTCGGAGTAGCACAGGTGGGTGTGGACCTGGGTGGCGTCCTTCGCGCCCGCAGTGGCCAAGCGGAACGAGTTGACCGACCAGTCGAGGTACGCGGCCTTGTCGGCGTTGCGCAAGGGGAGCAGTTCGCGCAGGGCGGGCTCGTCCACTTGGATGATGCCGATGCCTGCCGCCTCGAGGTCCGCGATCTCCTGGCGAAGTGCGAGGGCCACCTGGTTGGCGGTCACGCCCAGCGGCTGGTCGTCGCGAACGAACGACCACGCAAGGATCGTGACAGGGCCGGTGAGCATCCCCTTGACGGGCTTGTCGGACAGCGACTGCGCGTACTTCGCCCAGCGCACCGTCATCGGCTGCGGGCGCGCGACGTCGCCCCACAGGATCGAAGGGCGCGTGCAACGCGAGCCGTAAGACTGGACCCAACCGTTGACTGTCACGTCGAAGCCGTCGAGCAGCTCCGCAAAGTACTGCACCATGTCGTTGCGCTCGGCCTCGCCGTGGACAAGCACGTCCAGGCCAAGGTCCTCCTGCAGCCTGACCACGGAAGCGATCTCGGCCTTCATCGCCGTCTCGTACTCGGCGTCGCTCAGCGCGCCCTTGGCCCACGCGGCGCGGGCCTTGCGGATCTCGGGGGTCTGGGGGAAGGAGCCGATGGTCGTGGTCGTGAGTTCCGGCAGGTGGAAACGCGCGTCCTGAGCGGCGACGCGATCGGCATAGACCGAGCGCTCCAAGTGGGCGGGCGTGACGGCAGCGAGGGCATCGCGCACGTCGGCACGGTTGGTGCCAGGGTGAGCTTTGCGCGAGGCGAGTGCGGTGCGAGCCGCGGCCAGGGCATCGGCCGCCGCTGTCTCGCCCTCGGTGCGAGCTGTCGCGAGGGCGGCGATTTCGCCCACCTTCTCGTCGGCGAATGCGAGCCAACTGATGAGTTCTGCACCCAGGTGCGCCTCGCCCTTGAGGGTGTGAGGCACGTGGAACAGCGAGGTGGAGGTGGACACGGCGACCGTGGCGCCGAGCGCCTCGACGGCCTTGAGCGTCGCAAGCGCGGAGTCCAGGTCGGTGCGCCAGATGTTGTGGCCGTCGACCACGCCTGCGGCGATGACCTTTCCGGTCAGGTGAATGCCCACGGGGACGTCGCCGCGGACCAGGTCAATGCCGATGGCCTCAACGGGCGTGGATGCGAGGACGGGAAGGGCATCGCCAAGCGAGCCCATGGGCGCCGCGACCAGCAGCTGCGGGCGCGCCGTCTGCTCGCCGAGCCACTGGTAGACGCGCGCCGCGTTGGCGAGGACCTCGGCGCGGTTGGCATCGATGTCTGCGACCAGGATCGGCTCGTCGATCTGCACCCAGTCGACGCCTGCGGCCTTGAAGACAGCCAGGAGCTCTGCGTACATGGGAACCAGGTCGTCAAGGCGGGAGATCGGCTCAAAGCCAGTCTTCGCCTCGTCGGACGCCTTGGCGAGGTACAGGAATGTCAGCGGCCCAGTGATCACCGGGCGGGTCACGAAGCCCGCGGCCTTGGCCTCAAGAAACTCATCAACCCAGCGCGCGCTCGACAGAGCGAACACCGTCTCGGGGCCGATCTCGGGGACCAGGTAGTGGTAGTTGGAGTCGAACCACTTGGTCATCTCGAGCGGGGCCTTGTCGCCCACACCGCGCGCGATCGTCGAATACGCGGCGAGGCTCACGGAGCCGTCATTGCCGCGCAGGTCCGCGAACCGGCTCGGGATCGCGCCAAACGTGACGGCGGCGTCGAGCATGTGGTCGTAGAACGAGAAGTTGCTGGGGATGGCGCTCGTGGTGGCGCCAAGGCCCAAGCCAGCAAGGCGCTCGCGGGTGACCATGCGGAGCTCGGCCGCTGTGGCCTCGAGGTCGGCCTCGGTACTGGCGCCCTTCCAGAAGGATTCGAGGGCCTTCTTCAGCTCGCGATTCGCGCCGATGCGCGGGTAGCCGAGGATGGTGCCGGTGGGAAAGGGAGCGGGCGTGACGTCAGACATGTTTCCTCATGAGTGTGCGTGCGCGGCGGGCTCGCCATTGCGCTTGGCCGACGCGGGGCGCGCGCCGGGATAGCGCCGCACAGTCTATCCGGTGCGGTCGCGCGGAGCCAATACGGGCGTTTTAGACCCTTTCGATAAGCTCGACCGAGGTGGGCGCCTCTACCGTGCGGGATACCGTGCATTCCTTGTCGTGCGAGATTGCCAGGGCACTCGCGATGCGCGCGCGGGCCTTGTCGCCGTCGTCTCCTTCGGGGAACGCGAGGTCGAAGATCACCTTGATGTTCTCCAGGATGTTGCCCTCGTCGGAGTCGTGGACATAATCGGCGGTCGCGGTGACGTCGAAGCGGTCGGGTTCTGAGCGGCGCGTTGTCATCATGTCGACGTCGATGCTCGAACAGCCTGCCACTGCCGCCAGCAGTAGTTCGACGGGGCCGAAGAGGCCATCGGCGCGGCCGAACTGGAGCGTCGCGCCCGCTGCGTTGGTGGCCGTGTAGACGCCAAGAGAGTCGCGGGCGAGGGTCACTGTGCGGGGAGAGACGGTGCGTGCCATGTGTTGATGGTCGCACGGAGCTGGCTTCGCGCTGGTCACGGTGCGGCCGTGCCGCCCGTGACCGGTCGGGCGCGAGTTCACGCTCCGCGAAGCCCTAAGGCGTTCACCAGGGCGAGCGCGGCATCGTGCCTGTTGAACGTAATGATGTGGATGCCGGGGGCGCCCGCATCGAGCAGGTCGGCCGACAGGCGGGCGGCGTGCGCGACACCCGCCGCGAGCGCCGCCGCATCGTCCTCTGCGGCCTCAAGCGCGGCTACCAACTCTCCGGGCGTCTCCACGCCAGTGAGCTCGGCGGCCCTATACGCGCGGCGGGTTGAAACGAGCGGCATGACCTCGGGAACGATCGGAAGGGCGATGCCCTGGGCCCCGGCATCGGCCACGAGCGAGGCGTAATCGCGCACCTCATAAAACACCTGGGTGATCGCGAAGTCAGCGCCCGCGTCTTGCTTGGCCCGCAACACGTCGAGGCCCTGCTGTCGCCACCGTTCGAGCGCGTGTTGAGCGGGGAACGCGGTCACGCCCACGCTGATGTTGGACCCATGCGCCGCGGCGACCTCGCGCAGCAGTCCCACGAGCTGCGACGCGTACAGCAGCCCGTCGGGGTGGGGGCGCCAGTCGGCTTGGCCCTGCGGCGGGTCACCACGCAGCGCAAGGAAGTCGCGGACTCCCTCGTCGAGATACATCTCGATGACAGCGGTGAGCTCCGCGCGGGACTGGTCGACGCACGTGAGGTGCGCGAGCGGGGGCACCGCGTGCGCCTCGGCGAGTCTTTGGACAACGTCGCGGCTCGTGCTCCGCGTGGATCCCGAGGCGCCATAGGTGATCGACATGAAGTCGGGCTGAGTCCCCGCGAGCATCGCCATCGTCGCTGGCAGCGCCTCTTGCGCAGCAGGGGTGCGCGGGGGGAACAGCTCGTAGGACAGGGTGGGCCTGTCGGCGGCGAGGAGGTCACGGATCGTCATGGCGTGGGCAACATTACGCGGGGACGTGGGCGGCGTGCTAGTCGCGTGCAAGCTAGTCCTGGGCAGGTGCGCCTTGGTCGGGCCGGGTTCGCGTCGTGCCATGACGTCGTCCACAGGCCCGAACCGGGGCGCCCGTACCTCGTCGCCGCGCCGACGCTTGGGCCGCGTCGGCCCCTCGCGCCAGACTGGGCACATGATCACCGAGCCGAACGACCTCATCCGCTGCTTTGGAAATGGCGACCCACTGTACGAGCAGTACCACGACAGCGAGTGGGGCCTGCCCGTCCACGGTGACGCGGCGCTGTTGGAGCGCATCGTGCTCGAAGGCGCGCAGTCCGGCCTGTCGTGGCTCACGATCCTGCGCAAGCGCGACAACTATCGGGCGGCCTTTACGGGCTTTGATCCTGTTGTGGTCGCGGCCTTTGGCGACGATGACGTGGAGCGGCTTCTCGCCGACGCGGGGATAGTCCGTAACCGCCAGAAGATCGAGTCCGCGATCACGAATGCCAGGGCCGTGGTCGCGCTCCAGGAGGCCGGCGGGTCGCTCGAGGATCTGTTCTGGTCGTTCGCTCCGGAGCCGCGGCCCGCGCGCGTCGCCGCGTGGACGGAGGTTCCCTCGTCCACCCCTGAGTCGATTGCGCTGGCCAAGGCACTCAAGAAGGCGGGGTTCGTGTTCGTTGGTCCCACCACGATGTACGCGGCCATGCAGGCGTGCGGGCTGGTGGACGACCACCTCGACGGCTGCGTCGCGGCGCGCTAACCACGTGTGAGACGTCCCGTGGTGCTACTGGTACTCCACCGCGCCCGCCCACATCATGCTGTAGTCAAAGGCTTCCACACCGGGCGAGCGGATCCCCACCACCGCGTACGCGTCGACGGTCCCTGAGGTCGCCGTGCCGCTGCACCAGAGCATGTGCTCGAGCGGGCCCACCGCGAAATCATAAGTGAGTTCGGTGTCCGCATCCTTAGCCGAGACCTCGCCAACGCCCGAGAGCGCGGTGTCAAGGTTTCCATCAGATGCTGACGCCATGTCCCAAAGATTCGCGTGACCCACGATCACCCCCCCTTGCACCAACACCGTGCCATAGAGGAAGTCGACGTCGTTCGTGTCCATGACGACAACGCTGTCCGCCGTGAGCACGCCTCCGTTGGCAATCAGGTTGTAGTCAGCCGACGTTCCCCCCGACCAGCCGCCAGTGGCATCGTCGCGCACCCACGCCTGGGCTCCGACGTGGTCCACGGTGCTCACGGCGACGAAGAACTGGTCGGCCGTGCCGGAGCCATATTGCAGGTCCATCAGACGGTCGCCTGGCTGGGGAACGTAGGACGGATCCAGGAACGTCGGATAGATCGTGTCGGGCCGCAGGATGCGCGCACTCGCGTCCACAAAGAATGGGGCGACATACTCACCGGCCGGGGCCCCGCATGCCACCGACGCAGGCGGTGTGGAAGCAGGCGCCGGGGCCTGAGCGTCCAGAACGAGGCGGAGCGTCGCGTTGTCAACGACAACGCCGTTGGGCGGCCCGGACGGTAGGGGTGCCACCCACGCGGGCAGGTCCGAGGCCGAGACTGCGTTGTCAGAGGGCATGGGCGACTGGCTTGGCGAAGGCGCGGCCGTCGGGCTCACCGAGGGCGAGGCCGTCGGGGCCGGCGTGGGGGAGCCGAGGGAGCTCGCGTCACCATGGTTCGCCATGTGGGCGATCGCTACGCCTCCCACAGCGAGGGCGGAAACTGACGCGAGCGCGCCGCCGGTGACCGCCGCGTGGCGCGCGATGCGACGTCGGCCCACCGCGCGGGAGACGCGGCCGTGGTGACGAGCCGCAAAGTCGTCGCCCGAGTGAAGTTGGGCCGCGTGTGTGTCGTAGCCGCTCTTCAGCAGGTCGCGGAGATTTTCGTTTTCCACGGTGGTGACTCCTTAGTCGCGAATTCGCTGGGCGGGTGTGACGACGGTTGTGTGCTCGGGCGCGGACTCCCAGTCCGCGTCGATCTGAAGGTCGTTGGCGATGCGCTTGGAAGCGTCGAACAGGTATCGCTTGACGGTGCCCTCGCTCAGCCCCAAGCGTTCGGCTATCTGAGGGACCGTGAGGTCGTCGAAGAATCGCAGGACCATACAGCTTCGCTCCCGGGGTGGGAGGGTTGCGAGCGCCCGGCGCACGTCCACTTGAGCATCAATATCCACCGCATGCGGGGCGCGGTCCACCGCGCGGTTGTGCGCCCGCCGCTCGGACGTCGCGGAACGCCCTTTGTCGATGAACACCGATGGGATCGCCCGGCGCACATAGGCCTCTGCGGCGGTGGCATTGTCGAAGCGGCGTCCCCTGCTGAACGTGCGGATAAGGGCCTCTTGGACCACGTCCTCGGCATCGGCAGTATTGCCGGTAAACAGGCCCGCATACGCAATGAGCGCGTGCGATCGCCTGCGCATCACGTCCATCAGTAGTGGCTGCCACGAGCCCATGCTTCCCCCCATCCATTGCTAAGACCCATCAAACGGAGCTCGGAGCGTAATCGTTGGGTTTCGCCGCGTCGATCATGCTCACGGGCACGCGGTATCGCCTCGCCCATTCTCTCTTCCGTGGAAGCGGCGGTCCAAGGTTGTGTGCCAATTCGCGTCCTCCGACGCCAGCACGCGCGGCGGGCGAGCACCGCCCAGGGCGTTTCAGCAGTAGTCGCGCTTGTGTCGCGCCCACGCGTCGTCGAGCAATGCGGCGACGACGCGCTCGTCCGCGGGCAGCCACGCCACGCCATCACGCCACGATCCAGGCTCGAGCCAGCGGAGCTCGTCGTGGTCCTCGAGTGGCTCCGGTTGCGCGGAGCCCGGAGCGAGTTGGCACCAGTAGATCCGCATCACAAAACGCAATGGGGAAGGCTCCGCGCCGGGCCCAGGCACCGAGCCAGGCGCCCTGATCTCCCAGACCCTGTCGCCTGTCGCCTCGTAGACATCGGGCCCAAAGAGCTCGTCGCCAAGAGTCACCGAGATACCAAGTTCCTCGTGGAGCTCGCGACGCAGGCCCTCGACAACCGTCTCGCCCTCTTCGACCTTGCCGCCCGCGAACTCCCACAGGCCACGCGCCCACAAAGGCTCCGTGCGCCGGGCCGCAAGCAGCAAGCGGGGCGTGGCGAGGGAGTCCGTGATCGCACCGGCCACAATCAGCAACTCACCAGCCGCGCCGGCGATGGGCGCGGCGGCATTCACGCGATGTGTTCCGTGTATGCCTCGGCGTCGAGGAGTTCGGCGTCATCGCTCACCTCGACCTTGAAGATCCAGCCGGCCTCATAGGGCTCGGTGTTGATCGCGCCGGGACCATGGCGCAGCGCCTCGTTGACCGCGATCACGGTGCCGGTCACTGGCGAGTACAGCTCACTCACGGCCTTGGAGGACTCGAGCTCCCCACACACCTCGCCAGCCGTCACGGGGTCGCCCACGGAGGGCAACTCGACGTAGACGACATCACCAAGGGCGTCGGCGGCGTGTTCGGTAATGCCAATGGTGACGACCGAGCCGGGCTCGGCATCGCCACCCACCCACTCGTGTTCGGTGGAGTAGAGCAGGTCAGCGGGGACCGAGGACATGACAACACCCTTTCACGCAGTGTGGATGGAACTTTGAGTCGCTAGGAGGCTCGCGAGTACAACGGTAGCGCTGTCACGGTCATGGTTTCGTGTCGACCGCGCACATCAATGGCAAGAACCGTACCGACGGCGGCTGCCGACGGGTGCACCATCGCCATCGCGACGGGCACTTTGAGCGTAGGGGAGGGTGCCCCCGACGAGACCATGCCCACCTGGCGATCACCCAAGAACACCGTGAAGCCCGCGCGCGCGGCGCGGCCAGGCGAGCCGACGAGTCCCACCAGGATGCGCGCCTCTTCAGGCGCCGATGCCGGATCTGCCTCAGTCGCGACGGATCGCTCCTTGGCCGCGGCGAGGGCCTCGCGGCCCACGAAGTCGCCTCGGACAACGGGCTCAGCTGACATTAAGACCGCCCCCTCGACGCCGGGACGCTCAAGCACGCGCGCCGCTCCGGTCTGGACCACCCACGACAGCCCCGCGTCGTATGGCGTAGTCGCAAGCGTCAGTTCGTGGCCGTAGAGCGGCATCCCCGCCTCGAGCCGCAGGGTGTCGCGCGCGGACAGTCCACACGGAATCAGACCCTGGGGCTCACCAAGTGCGAGCGCCAAGCGCCACACCTCGACGGCATCGGCGGGGACGACGAACAACTCGAAACCGTCCTCGCCCGTGTAACCCGTGCGGGCAACCATCGCGTGCACGTCCCCTTGGAGAAGCACGGTGCACCACGTGTAGTTCTTGAGGGCGCGCACGTCGTCGGCGCCCAACGCACACATTGCCGCGACTATGCCCTCGGCCTTGGGGCCTTGCACGGCAATGAGCGACACGTCGGCCGTGATGTTCTCGACCGTCGCATCGAAGGCGGCGAAGCGCTCGACGAGCTCCGCCGTCACCGTGTCGACGTTGGAGGCGTTCGCGACGATCAGGAAGTGATCCCAGTCACGGCGGTAGACGATGAGGTCATCGATCACTCCCCCTCCGCGGGTGCAAAGCATCGTGTACTTGGCCTTGCCGATCGCGAGGCGCTCCATCCCAGAAACCACCGCCGCGTCCAGGCCCGCCGCGGCGTCGGCGCCACGGATCGCGATCTCACCCATGTGGGAGATGTCGAAGAGTCCGGCGGCGGTGCGTACGGCGAGGTGCTCGGCCACGTCCCCTGAATACCGCACGGGCATGTCCCAGCCGGCGAAGTCAACAAGGGTGGCGCCAAGCGCAAGGTGCTCGTCGTGGAGGGGAGAGCGAGTCATGCGTTCAGCGTAGTGCGCGGTCCAGCAACGCAGAAGCGGGGCGCCCCGGCCGTTCGCCAACGCACCCCGCTCCTCTCACGTGGTTACCGGCCGAGTGCCTTGGCAAGCTCCTCGTCGGTGTTCTTCAGAGTGTCGGCGGCCTTGATCAAGAACATCGCCATACCCTCAATACCCTGAACCGTCTT
>JAYTGI010000204.1:0-5127 GCA_043733605.1 Demequina sp.
GCCCGGCCCGCCTCTCACAGCACGACCGGACTCCAAACCACTACAGATTGAGAGTATCCGATGAGCGCACGAATCAGCATCGACCTCGACGACACACCCGGCGGGACCGTCGAAGTCGATACAGGCTCCGGCCACCCCACCCACGTCTGGATCAAGCTCCGGGGCGAGACCCAACCCTCGGGTGAGCAGGAGCGCTACGAGGTGTGGCTCACCCCAGCCCAAGCCCTGAGCCTGTTCCACGGCCTGGGTGACGTCCTGACCGGCATGAACGTGGCCACCATCGAGGCCGCCGAGGTCGACATCCCGGTGACCGTCCCCGGCAACACCTTCCCGGCGATGAACTCATGAGCGCCCGGACCATCGCCGTGGTGCACAACGGCAAGACCTACAGCGGCGAACTCGCCACCATCAAGAAGACGTCACTTGGATGGGAAGACCACGGCATCCTCACCGCGATGCTCCACTGCGAGTGGCCCGGTGCTGGGATCGGTGTCGGCGGCTACTGCCTAGACACATCCACAGGGGAACCCGACTACGGCAGGCAAGGCACCGCGTTCGGGCTCGACCATCTGATGCGAGTCATGGAAACGGTCGGCACATCCACGTGGGAGGCGCTCCCCGGCAAGCACGTCATCGTCTTGTTCGATGCAGAGCCCGGGAAAGGGACGTGGGGTGGCACTGCCTGTGGCATCGCCCACGCGCTTGAGGACAAGGTTCTGATCTTCAAGGACCACGCCAAGATCTGGACTGACGCCGCCGAAGCCGCGGCAGTGACCTCATGAGCGCCGCGCAGGTCGAGCGACGCGCCCTTGACCAAGCAAAAGTCTGGCTGCGTCGAGGCCGGGTGGCCGTGGCGGTCGAGATCCTCGCAGACGCCGCCCGGGTCATCGCCACCCGCAAGGACGTGACGACGTGATGCGCCTCTGGGAAGCCCAGCACCCGTACTACGCCACCGAAGGCAACTACTACAGCAACGAATGCACGGCTGAGTTCGCATCGTGGGAGGAGTTCAAGTCAGGCGGCTCATTCAACGCCGACAGGGACATGAATCTCGTCTACAGGTGGGACTGGACCAAGCCCGACCCGCATGACTACGAGGTTGAGATCGAAGAGGACCCGGGCTTCGAGATGCCCGGAGACACGCTCAACATCTTCATTGTTGGGCAGCGCAAAGCGATTCACCGCAGTGAGCACGTCGCCATCACGGACGACGATGAGCCAGAGGTTCGCGTGTGGCTGACTGAGTGCGCCAAGGTCATCGGGGCCATCTGGGCACCGATCGCGGTGACGACATGACGCGCCTCCTCCAAAACGACCTCGACGCGATCCTCCTGTCCGCGGCCGGGTTGCTGGTCGCTGCGGGCATCCTGCTCGGCGTCTGGCGCCGGCTGCGGTCGGTGACGTCATGAGCGCGCTCCTGCCCATCGCTGCATTCACTCAGTGGCTCGCTTTCGGTGAACGTGGCATCTCATCCGAGGCCATCGTCACCCACCTCACAGGGGTTCAGGTGTCCCGATGGGGCTCCAGTTTCGAGCCTCTCGACCCGGGCGACTTTCGTCGCTGTGAACGACTGCTACGTCAGGTGCCGATCGCGCGGCTCGCGTTCGGGGCGATGCGTGATGTGTCCCCACAGTGGGCTGGTCTCGTTGAAATGTGGGACGAACTGGTCGCACTGGCCGAGGACGAAGTTCCCGGAATCTTTGACCAGCCCGCGGGGGGTTCGGCGCCCCGCACTTATGACCGCATGCAAGGACTGCGCCGAGCCATGAGCAGGGGCACCTCGTGAACCCCCCGACCCTCCTGGACGAGCTGGTCGCCAACCAAGCCTTCTGGGGCGTCCTGCTCTTCGCAGCCTTCGCCGGCGTCATCTACTACACCACCGAGTTCCTCAAAGCGTGGCACGCCGAATCCGCCAAGCTCGACCGGGTCCTCGAACAAGGACCGCCAGACGACCTGTGGTGCGAGATCAACGGCCACGCATACAACGCAGACCCCAACGGGTGGCACTGCGCCAACTGCACCCAGATCGTCCGCTTCCCCCAAACCTGCGCGTTCGCAGTACCGCCCGACGTGTGCGCGGTGTGCGTGCAACGACGGACGTGTGACGTGTACGACGGGCAGTCGTCATGACCGCGCCAGAGCCCGGCTCCCCTGAGTGGCTCCGGTTGGTCACCGCGTCCAAGGTTGCAGCCATCCTCGGTGTCTCACCATGGGAGTCTCCGCGCTCGCTCTGGCACCGGATGCGCGGCGAGCTGCCACGCGAGGAGGGCAACAAGAACACGAGGCGCGGCCAGTACCTTGAGGCAGGCGTCCTCGCGTGGTGGATGGACCAGCACCCCGAGATCACGGACCGCACGGACCAGTGCTATTCCACCCTCCCCGAAACACCTTGGGCCGCAGCGACTCTCGACTCTCTAGTCACTGATGCCCACGGCAACACGATCGTCGTCGAGGTCAAGACGGCGGCCCGCGCCGACGAGTGGGGCACTCCCGGCACCGACGAGATCCCCACCTACTACGCCGCTCAGGTTCAGTGGCAGCTGGCCATGGTCCCCGAAGCGCAGTTCGCTTGCGTGGCAGTCCTGCTCGGTCCTGGCCTTGACCTTGTCGAGTACGTGGTCGAACGCGACGACGACCTGATCGCGGCGCTCATCATCCGCTGCAAGGCGTTCTACGACTCGCTCTCGGGTAAGTGCCCGCCTGACCTTGACGACACGGTTGCCACGTTCGAGGCCATCCGTGCGATGCATCCCGACATCGACGGCACTGACCTCGAGATCAGCGACGACATCGCCCGCGAGTACGTCGAGTCCAAGGCAGCCGAGGAAGCCGCCGAAGCCCGCGCCCGCCTCGCCAAGACGGTCCTGCTCGACGTCATGGGCAACGCTCGCCGCGCCCTCGTAGACGCCACGCCGATCGCCCGACGCCAACCGTTCAAGGGCGGCGTCGCCCTCCACCAGATCGCCAAGACCCTCACACCGAAAGAAGCAGCCTAATGAGTACCGAGATCGCACGCACCGAAGGCAACAACCTCCTCGACCGCATGGAGTACGCCAGGGCGCTCGCGTCCGCGTCCCTGCTCCCTACGCAGTACCGGCAGAACCCCGGAAACGTCCTGCTCGCAATGGAGTTGGGCGACGCGCTCGGTATCCGGCCCATTCAGGCCATCAACGCCGTGCACGTCATCGAGGGCAAACCGTCCGCGTCCGCTGACCTGATCGCCTCCCTGATCCGCAAGGCTGGTCACAAGCTCCGCGTCAAGGGCGACGACCTGACCGCGACCGCGCAGATCATCCGAGCCGACGACCCCGAGTACACGTTCGAGGTCACCTGGACGATCGAGCGCGCCAAGGCTGCCGGGCTCACTGGCAAGGGTGTGTGGAAGAACTACCCGGCCGCGATGCTCAAGGCCAGGGCGATCACTGAGGTGGCCCGTGCTGGCGCGTCAGACGCGCTCTACGGCGTGATCTACACGCCCGAGGAGCTGGGCGCCGACGTCGATGGTGCGGGCGACGTGGTCCACCAGCAGGCGCCGGCGAAGCGTGGCGGCATGGCTGGTCTGCGTGACGCCGTGGCCAAGGTTGACGATCCGGTCGATGCCGAGGTCGTTGACGACACCCCACAATCGGACGGCGCGGCACCCCCGACACTCCCCAGCGAGGGCGTCACCCCTCCTGCGGCTGCCGCGTCGTCTGACGTCATCGACCCCAAGGGCAAGCAGATGAAGGCCATCCACGCGGGCATGAACGAGGCCGGCCTGGGTGAGCGTGTCGCGGGGTTGCAGTTCCTCACCGAGATCACAGGCCACGAGGTAACCAGTTCCAAGGAGCTCACCCCGCGCGAGGCCGGGCGCGTTCTGGACGAGCTGGCTCAGATCAACCAGCACCCGTTCGGTGACGAGCCGCCCGTGGACGAGTCATGAGCACCAACCCCGCGCTCCTCAAAGCCGATGGTATGAGCCGGTCACTGTTCAACCTCACCGAGACCGAGCAGGAAGCCTTTGACCGCATCCTACGGACGATGCCCTGGAACTTCTCCAGTAACGACTGCCGAGCGCAGATGGACGCCGCTGGCATCCCCAGAGGCAGGCGTGGCGGGATGTTCAACGCAGCGGCCAAGGCTGGTCAGATCGCCGCGCAGTACACCTCGGACGGCTACCCCTGCCGCATCCCCTCGACCGACCCGGACACGCATGGCGCCTACGTGCAGGAGTATCACCGGCACAACTACTCGCCGAGGGCAGTCGCATGACCTTCGCCGCAGCAGAACGCGCGTACCTCCAGCCCCCCGACGACTGGTCCTGTGAGCGCTGCGAGGACGACGAGAACATCGACCACGACTCCTGTATCGAGGCTGCCGCTGATGCCTACGACGACGCGATGGCTGAGCGGGCAGAGGCGCGCGAGGACCGTGAGCTCGACGGGCCCGACTGGGGTGGTGATTGGTGGTGACCTTCGCCGACGAACTACGCGCAGCCGCAACACAGCAGCGCGCCGATTGGGGCTCACCGACCTGGCGCAGGTTGCCCCGGCGTGAGTCCGCCATCCACCTCGCACTGGCCAACTGGCTCGACCACACGGCCTCACTGATCGAGGGCAACTCAGGTTCCATCGAGGGCATCCAGTCAAGTGGCATGGCGATCCTGACTGCCCGCGCCATCAACGGCGGTGGGGTGTGACCTTCAGGTGGGCACATGACGCCGGCGCGGTCGTGAGCGTTTGCCAGCTCTGCGGGATGACAACCCGCTCACTGTCCGAGGCCACCATCTACAGGGTCCAGAGGGCGCACGGGTGGCAAGAGTGCCAGCGGGTGCGCGTAGAGGCGGCACGGGTGGTCGAGCCCGAGGACGACGACATCGAGACCTGCCGTAACGGACATCCCAGGGCAGGCAACACCAGCACCATCGCCGCGCAGACCATCTACCTCGCCTGCCAACGCGCCCGAGACGCAGCCAAAAAAAGCACCGCGAGTTCGCGCGTGTCGCTGCGGATGAACACAGATTCGGGTGTATCGCGCGAGAAAATGGAGGCAAGCGAGACGGCCCCGAGTGTGACCTCGAAGCCGCCTCTTGACACCCCGAGTCGACGGAGCATCCACATGCAGAATAGATCAGCCAGCGCGACCCCG
>JAYTGI010000205.1:0-1725 GCA_043733605.1 Demequina sp.
TCATCGACGTCGGCAGCGAGCCGGGCCAGGTGCCCGCCCACTCGGGGCTCAAGCGCTCGGGGTTGGCATTTCAGGCCGTTCGGGAGGGTGAAGGGCCCACAAGTCGGCGGGCCTAGGCTGAGGCCATGACCCGCTTTGTGCAACGCCTGTCGGCGCCAGCGACCGGTTGGACCACGTCGGCCGATGTCATCGTGGTGGGATCCGGTATTGCCGGACTCACCGCGGCCCTTGAGTTGCGACGCCTTGTTGGCAAGGTGCTCATCGTCACGAAGGGCCCCCTCAGCTCGGGGAATACGGTGTGGGCTCAAGGTGGGATCGCCGCTGCTCTCGACCCCGAGGACACCGCCGAGGAGCACTTGCAAGACACCCTTGTCGCCGGTGCTGGGCTGTGTTCCGAACAGGCGGTGCGTGCTCTGGTGACAGAGGGCCCCGAGCGGGTGCGCAAGCTCGTCGACCGCGGAGCGCACTTCGATACCCAAGCCGATGGTTCGATCCTGTTGACTCGCGAGGGTGGTCACCACCGCGACCGCATCGCACACGCGGGTGGGGACGCAACGGGGGCGGAGATCTCGCGCGCGCTCGTCGCGAGACTCGAGGCAGTGCGAAGCGACCCGCGCATTGAGGTCATCGAGAACGCGATGGTCGTCGACCTGTTGACGGCGGCGCCCGATGCCGAGGGGCGGCCGGGCCCTGTGTGCGGCGTCACTCTTCACGTCATCGGCGAGGGCACGCGCGACGGCGTGGGCGCGGCGCTCGCGAAGGCCGTCGTTGTCGCCACTGGCGGCATCGGCCAGGTGTACTTGTCCTCGACCAACCCCGCGTCGGCCACCGGGGACGGTGTGGCAGCCGCGTTGCGTGCGGGGGCCGCCATCGCGGACATGGAGTTTGTGCAGTTCCACCCCACGGTGCTGTGGCAGGGTGCGGCCGCCAGGGGCCAGCAGCCGCTTATCTCGGAAGCGGTGCGCGGCGAGGGTGCCCACCTCCTGAACGCGGCGGGCGAGCGCTTCATGGTGGGGCGCCACGAACTCGCCGAGCTCGCACCTCGCGATGTGGTGTCTCGAAACATCGTGCGCGTCATGGAGGAGGAAGGCTCAGAGAACGTGTTCCTCGACTGCAGGCACTTGGGCGCAAGTTTTGTCCACGACCGCTTTCCCACGATCTGGGATCGGCTCGAGGAGCGCGGCATCGACATGGCCCACGACCTCATCCCCGTGGCGCCCGCTCAGCACTTCCACTCGGGCGGCATCCTCACCGAACTCCACGGGCGATCCACGTTGCGCGGACTGTATGCGGTGGGAGAGTCCGCGTGTAGCGGGGTGCACGGGGCCAACAGGCTCGCGTCCAACTCCTTGGTCGAGGGCCTGGTGTTTGCGACGCGAGCGGCCGCGGACGCGGCTTCCCTCGTTGCCGATGGCACGCTCACCCAAGACGAGCCAGTGGTCAGGCGGGGTCCCGCCTCGCTCGTCCCTGCGACGATGCGCCCGCGGATTCAACAAATCGCTCACAAGGGCGCTGGACCATTCCGGACCGCTGGGGGCCTCACGAGCGCCGTGACAAGGCTCGCGGACATCAGGGGCCGGTTCCACACCACGGATGCGCCAGGAGTCATGCCGCAGGTCGCGGAGTGGGAGACGTCGAATGTTTTGGCGTGCGCCTCGCTCATCTCGGAAGCGGCGCTCGCGCGCGAGGAGAGCAGGGGCGGACACCAGCGCACTGACTTCCCCG
>JAYTGI010000206.1:0-5117 GCA_043733605.1 Demequina sp.
AGCGCGCCACACCTGATCGAGCGTGCCGCGGATCACGCGTGACACCCGCACCTGCGTCCCCGACAGAATCTGAGCGGCCACGGGAAGTGTCGCCGCAAACGTGGCGAGGTCCGCGAGCACTCCGTCGATCTGGCTCATGGCCGAAGTCATGCCCTCCTCCATTCCCATGGCGAGCACCTCCTCGATGGCCTCCATGCTCGCGAACGTCGTGACGGTAGTGACCCGCGTGCCTGCCGCGATTGTCTCAAAGGTGAAGGTCATCCCCATGATCGGCAAATCGTCGTTCACCTGCCCATCGTCGGTGGCAAAGCCGTCGATCGCGGAGAACGAGCGATAAGGGTCCACCGCGGTGAATGTCCATGACCCGCCCGTCTTTTCGCCTTCTGGTCCGGTCATGTAGTAGTCGGAACGGCCGCCGACGGCAAAGTCATGCCTGGTAAATGTCGCTGGCCACTCGACGGGACCCCAGAATTTTTCGAGCTGACGCGGGTCGGCGTACGCGTCCCAGACGCGCTCGACGGTCGCGCCAAACTCCGCGACGACGGTCATGGTGAGGTTCTCGGGGTCCTTGGTGAAGGAAATGAGGGGCATGGTGGGGGACCTTTCGTGCGGTTCGTGACGTGGGGACAGGTGATCTGTGGCGACAGAGAAACTAGCGGGGAGCCTCGTGGGCCAGAAGGCCGTCGAGCCTGTCGACGCGGGAGCGCCACAGCACCTCGTACTGGTCGAGCAGGGCCCTGGCGCGGGCAATCATTGCGGGATTCGCGGTCACGATGCGCTCGCGGCCGTTGGCGTGTTTGGTGACAAGACCTGCCTCCTCCAATACGGAGACGTGCTTCTGCACCGCGGCGAACGACATCGCGTAGCCGCGTGCCAGTTCGGAGACGGATGCTTGGCCGCTGAGGGTGCGGCGCACGATGTCGCGGCGCGTCGCGTCGGCGAGGGCCCTGAAGATCAGGTCCACCTCGGCGTCGGGGAGTTCAGTTTCTACAACCATTTGGTTGTACGTTAGAACACGATGCGCACCCCGTCAAGAGCAAGATCGACGGCCGACGAGGCGCGCTAGCGAGTCGTGATCGTGTCGACAACGCGCGCCAGGGTAGCCGCGAGGGCCTCGCGCTCCTGGGGCGTGAGGTGCTCCAGCATGCACAACTCGTCCGTCATGTTCTCCGACATATCTCACCAAACGGCAGAACACCTGGCAGATGTAGGAAAATGCTTGCGGGGCATTGATCACACTCTCCCGGCGTTACCGTCTACCGTGTCCCGCTCCCACCCCGCTCTCATTGCCACCACCGCCCTCGCGCCCATCGCGTGGGGCACCACGTATGTGACCACGACCCAGTTTTTGCCGGCGGGTGCGCCGATGCTCACCGCCCTCCTCCGCGCACTCCCTGCGGGGCTCTTGCTGCTTGCCATCACCCGCACAATTCCGCGCGGCGACTGGTGGTGGAAGGCCTCCGTCCTTGGCCTCCTCAACGTCGGTGCGTTCTTTCCTCTGCTCTTCATCGGCGCTTACAGGCTTCCCGGCGGAGTCGCAGCGACGGTGGGCGCGATCCAGCCACTGATCGTCGTCACACTCGCGCACGTGTGGCTCGGAGAGCGGGCCACCGCCGTCAAGGTCGGCGCGGGCATCGCGGGCGTGGCGGGCGTCGCGCTCCTCGTCCTCACTCCCGCGGCGAAGCTCGACGCTCTTGGCGTGGCCGCCGCCGTTTCGGGTGCCATCCTGATGGCCGCGGGCGTCGCTCTCACCAAGGCATGGAAGCCTCCCGTTGCGCCGCTCACGCTCACGGCGTGGCAGCTCACCGCCGGCGGCATCTTCCTGATTCCCATCGCGGCCTTCGAGGGTCTTCCCGATGCCGGATTCACCGGTACCAACGTGCTTGGCTACCTGTGGCTCGGCCTCGCGGGCACGGCCGTGGCGTACTCGTTGTGGTTCCGCGGCATCGGCCGATTGCCCGCGTCCGTCGTCACGTTCCTGTCACTCACCGCCTCGCTCTCCGCGGCAACGATCGGGTGGCTGTGGCTGGGCCAGAGCCTCACGCCTGTGCAGATCGCGGGCGGGGTCCTTGCCCTCGGCGCGATCGCCGCTGGCGCACTCGTCTCGCGGCCTCCCGCCATCGTCGCCGACTGCCCGACACCGCTTTCCGACGCGACACCGCTTCCCGCCGGGACGCCAGAGTTTGCCCCCGCTGCCGACGCCCCCCTTCCCACCGGTTCGCGGAGGCCGTAGCGTCGGGCTCATGAACGACGCCGAACTGGTCGCGCGCTTGCGTGCGGCTGGCTGCGTCTTTGCGGAGGAAGAGGCCTCGGCGCTTCGCGCCGCAGCAACAAACGACTCCGCTCTCGAGTTCATGACGGCACGCCGCGAAGCGGGCGAGCCCCTCGAGGTGGTGATCGGCTACGCGGAATTCGCCGGCCTGCGCATACCGGTGGCCCCCGGCGTCTTCGTCCCGCGCGTGCGCACCGAACTCGTCGCGAGGCTCGCGGCGGACCTTGCCCCGCCGTCGTCGATCGTGGTGGACCTGTGTTGCGGATCCGGCGCGATTGCCGCGGCCGTGGCTCACGCCCGCCCGGACCTCGAGGTTTGGGCCGCCGACATCGACCCCTCAGCGATCGCCCTCGCGGCGAACACCTTGGCCCCGTGGGGGGCCCACGCCGTGGTGTCTGACATGGACGCCGCCCTGCCGTCTTCATTTAGCGGTCGCGTCGCCGTGGTCGCTTCTTGCCCCCCGTACGTGCCGACCGGGGAGGTCGCGCTGATGCCCCCCGAGGCGCGAGAACACGAGCCGCTTGCCGCCCTCGACGGCGGCGCCGACGGGGTAGCCATGCAGGCACGGGTGTTCGAGGCGGCGCTCCGGCTGCTCGCGCCAGGGGGCGTCTGCATCGTCGAGACGAGCGATCACCTGAGCGAGGCCACACTCAAGGCCGCAGTGGGCGCCGGGTTCACCGCCCACATCGAGACCGACGAAGACATCGACGCTGTCGCCGTTGTCGCCGTCGTCGCGCGGAGGTAGGTCCTGCGCGTCGGCCTGTGCGTCCTACCTGTGCGTCCTACCTGCGCGGCTCAACACTTCCGAGCGTTTCGACGTCGCCGTCGACGACAACGCACGCCTCCATAAGGGTGGGGTCGTCGAATCCGAATGTCCCGTAATCGAGGGCGTACGTCGGCGATTCGGGCGTCGTGTTGCGGGAGCGAAGCCCAGGATGGGTGTTCGTGAACTCGAAGAGCTGCGTGAACGCGCGCTCAAGGAATGCGCCCACGTCAGGCTGAAGAGTCTCTGCCCGGACCGACGCGAGCCGACGCTCGGGGACGTTTCGTGTGGAGATCGGCGTGGGCGCATCCCCAGGCATCACACCACTTCCTCGGCGTCCCACCCGTAAAACGGTCGAACCTCAAGAGCTCCGTTGCGCGCCATGGGGTGGCCGAGCGCCACCTGAACGGCCTCGTCGAGCGAAGCGCATTCGAGGATGTCAAGTCCAGCGATGTGCTCGTGACCCTCGGCGAAGGGCCCGTCGGTCACCATGATGCCTTCCCGTCGGATGCGTACGGTCTTTGATTGGCTCACGTCCGCGAGGCGATCGCCAAAGAACCTGGCTCCGCTCGCGTCGTGCTTCTCAACCCACGGCGCGACATCATCCTCGCCCCCGACGGGCTCGGAGACTGGCTCGCTGATCACCAGCATGAGGTACTTCATAGTTCTCCCTACCGGAGCGATCTCTTCGCCCTCGCTGATAACACGAATGGTGGCACGGACCTCGCGACAATTCGGGGCGTGAAAGGTAACGTCTGCGGCATGACGACCTTGGTCAGCCCAGAGTTCCTGCTCACCTCACTTATCGTCGTGCTCATCCCCGGCACCGGCGTGGTCTACACGGTGGGCATGGCGATGGTGCAAGGGCGCCGCGCCGGCCTCGTTGCCTCAATCGGCTGCACCCTGGGAATCGTGCCACACATGCTCGCAGCCGTTCTTGGACTGTCGGCTCTGCTCAACGCAAGTGCCGTCGCGTTCCAGGCGGTCAAGTACGTGGGCGTGGCCTACCTGCTGTTCATGGCGGTGCAGATGTGGCGCGAGGCAAAGCCTCTCGACGTCGTCGCCTCCGGGGATCCCAGGGACTCGGTGGCCCGCATCATCTGGCGAGGAATCCTCCTCAACCTGCTCAACCCCAAGCTCACGGCGTTCTTCTTCGCGTTCCTGCCGCAATTCGTTCCGGCCGACGCTGGGTCACCGACGGCGGTGTCGCTCGCCCTCGCGGGGGTGTTCATGGCCATGACGCTCACCGTGTTCGTGTTCTACGCGTGGGGTGCCGCGGCCGCGCGGGGCTGGTTCGCGCGCCGACGCAGGGCCGCCGTTGCGCTGCAGCGCGGATTTGCAGTCGCCATCGCCGGCTTGGCCGCGAGGCTTGCGTTCCAGAGGGCCTAGGCCGTGTGGCGCCTCGAGACTCGCTAAGGGTCCAGGAACGTCGCCATGCGCACAGCGTGCGCACCAATTCCTGTCACCCACTCCGCAGAGCATCGACCAATGTCCGTCACCCTCTCGCGCGCCGATGTTGATCGCGTCCGTCTGGCGTCTCTCCTTCTCGACGCGTCGGCGCACCCGGCGCGCACCGCGCTCGGCGTCGTCGAGCACTTGCTCACGATGCAGGCTCAAGACGCCCCAGGCGTCGCGTTCTCGCTCGGGCTCCGCACCGTTCTGGCGGAAGACGCGGTCTCTGCGGCTCTCGGCTCGCGCTGATGGGCGAACGCACGCGCAAAGGGGCGGCGCGCAGGCGCGAGACTATCGGCCTTCCCGACGACGTGGCGTACCGTGCGGTCGACGTCCTCGCCGCCGCGGTGGGCGACACCGGCGTGCCCATCACGCGTGCGGACTGCGCGGACACGGTCCAGTCACAGATCGCGAGCTCGCGCGCTGGACAGGGTTGGGGCTGCGCGAGAGCCGTTCCGCCTTGGCCGCCGCGGACGGCGTGATCGCAGTGGAAATCGACTCCGGCACTGCATGGTTGGGCGAGACCGCCCTGGACAACGCCGGCGCCGTGGCGGTGGCGCCCACGCGCCTGCTCCCAGGGTTCGACGACTTCATGCTTGGCTACTCGGAGGCCGAGCGCGCCATCGACCC
>JAYTGI010000207.1:0-1723 GCA_043733605.1 Demequina sp.
GCGTCGTTGAACTCGGGTCGCTCTACGTGCTGCCCGAGAGGCGAGACGGACTCGCGGTGAGGGAGCTCACGGCCTTGGGAACGGCGCTGAGCGGCACATCCGTCGTGGTGACAATGGACGCGCGCTTCGCCCGGTGGTTGCAGCGTGAATGGGGCTTCGCGCAGAGCAGTCTGTGGGGCGTCACCAGGGTGACACGCGGGATGTTCATCATTCGCAGGCTCGCCCCGTGGAGGCTTGTGGCCGCTCTTCGCCACGTGGCCTCGGGGTCGCCCCACTATCTGGTGCGCCGCGGTGAGGGCGCCCCATGAGCGACCCGTTGATGTTTGCGGTCGCCTCGGCGGCGCTCGCGGTGGTGTTCGGCGGGCTCGAGTTGCTGGTGCGTCGCGCCTCGGTGGGGTCCGAGGGCACCCGCAGAGTCGCCCACGTGGCGGCATCTGCGTATGCCGTGTGGATCCACTCGTTTCTCAGCACGGCGGAGTTCATCGCGGTGGCGGGCTCGTTCGTGGTGCTGATGGCGAGTTCGAAGCTGCTGCACGTCTTGCGCTCGATCCATAGCACGCGCAGGAGGACGTGGGGCGAGGTGTACATGCCTCTTGGACTGTTGTTGGGCGCAGCGATCGCGGGCGGGAACACGCGCGCGTTCGTCGCCGCGGCGGTGATCCTGGGAGTCGCCGACGTCGCAGCGGGTCTCGTCGGGGACGCGCGCGGCTCGGAGTCCAAGACATGGTTGGGCACAGGGGCCTTCGCGGTCGTCGCGATAGTGGTCCTGCTTGTGCTGGGACGCGGCGCGCTTCGCAGCGTCGTTCTCGGGGTCGGGCTAGCCCTTGTCGAGCGCGTCAGCGCTTGGGGAACCGACAACGTCACGATCCCTGTTGCTACGGCCGCCGCGCTCGTGGCGCTTGAGGCGTAGCCGCCTCATCAACGCGTCCGTGGAGACATGAATGGCGATCCCGGCTACCAAGACTCCGCCCGCGGTGGCCAGAGAAGCGCCCCACGCGAGGTAGACGCACGACGCCGCGACGACGCCGTCGGCAAGGTCGGCCGATCTTTGGACCCCGCTCCACGCGCCGTTCGCCATGCGGCCAGCGGCAATGCCAAGCCTGCGCTTGATGGCCGAGTTGATCAGCTCCCCGACCGCGTATGCTGCACCGGCGGTGGCTCCGACGAGAGCGGCCCGCGGGCCGTACAGCACGGGGTGAACTGCGGCGCCACCCAGCGACAACAGGCTGGCGGTGATCGCTCCGCCGATCGGGTACAACAGCAGTCCGTACCAGGTCTTGTTCTGCCCAAGGACAGGGCGGCCGTGCCACATGGCACCACCGTCAATGGGTCTCCGTAGCCGCGCAAAGCCGCCGCGTCGCAGCGTCGCGATGAGCGCAAGGCCGGGCACGAGGACGGGTAGCGTGAGACTGAGGACGTGCAACAACGCCATGCCGACTCCCTTCCAGTGCATCGTAGTGGAGCCTTGGCGAGGGTCGTGGAGGGCCACGTTGAAGCGGCTCCCAGCGCGGCAAACGCGGCCAATCCCATTGACCTGATACCCTAGGGAGTACTTGCAGGGCCACCCCGGCCCTCCTGCGTCGCAGATTGCTTCTCCTTCTCGTCAGCGCATAAGCCCTTGTGGTAGCGCGGCTCGTAGAATTTCTCTTCGGCGAACGAGCGCGAACACCTTCGCGATTCGCCACCAATGCCGGTGCCGTGACAGTCACGGTGATGCGTGCAT
>JAYTGI010000208.1:0-1717 GCA_043733605.1 Demequina sp.
AAGAAGGCGGGCTTGCCCAGTGACATGTTCACGTTGACGCCGATGTACTCGGCGATGATTCCAAGGGCCACGAGGATTGCGCCCGACCCGAACAGCAGCACCACCATCGTCGACGCCCAGCCTTCGGGCACGGGGACGCCCGCGATGCGCTGGATCAGGATGTAGGCGGCGAGCGCCACGCCCGCAAGGCCAAACGCGACCCCCATGAAGCTGACGAGTCGAAGCCCTCTGGTGCCGCTGGTCAGGACCATCCGCCAAAAGTGGGAGATCAACGTCCGGGTGCGATAGCCGGAGCTCCGCTCACCCTCATGCCTCAGCGGCAGGGGCGCCAACGAGGGCTCGGGCGCGACCCACGACAGCGCGACATCGAGGTAGACCTCGGCGCCGCTGTACGCGGCAACGCCTCGTCCCACCGAGCCCAACATGAGTCGGTAGCTCTGGAAGTTGCGCGCAGTACCGCCACCGACCATGGCCCACAGCACCCACTTTGCGAAGCGCGATGCCATGTTGCGGGCAAAGCCGTGTGAAGGCTTGTTCGTGGGGTGAAGGTAGACGAGCGATGCCCTGTCACGCATGGCAAGGTCCAGCATCGACGCGATGTGGGCGGGGTCGTGCTGCCCGTCCTCGTCCATCGTGACGATCCACTCTGCGCTCGAGGATGCCATTCCCGCGAGCGTTGCGGCGTGTTGGCCAAAGTTGCGGCTGAGCCACACCGTCCGCACCAGCGGGTATTCGGTCACGAGCTCGCGCATGACCGCATCCGAGTTGTCGCGCCCGTTGTCGTGAACAAGCAGAATCTCTTCGACGCGGAATCGGTGCCCGTCCGCCGTCACGGTCGCTTCGCCTAGCGGCGTGATCTCTGCGATGAGGGGCTTGAGCGTGTGCTCACCGCCGTACACGGGAATGACCACGCTGATGGTGTGACATTGAGATGCGCTCGGGGCGCTACCTTGGCTCACGCGGCTGACCATATCACAGGGAATTCGCCTGGTCCGAGGCCGCTTTCATGAGCGCGGCAAGCACCACCGCGTCGGTTGTGACCGGCTTCGAGAACGCCACAGTGACGGGGTTTGCTGGATCGCTGCACTGACGCGCAAGGGTCACCTTGACGCCCCCAGCGGGCACCACAACGGTGGCGTTCAGCGCGGTGGGATCGGGGCCTGCCGTACCGTCGACGCGGGTGCCATCAGGGAGCACGATGGCGACTGGACACGCCCCGTCGGCTAGGAAAGTCACCTGCAACTGGACGGTGCGTTCGGCATCCGAGTCGTTGACCAGGGTCATGCTCACCGTAGCGGCGGTCATCGGATTGACCGTCTGGTACAGATCGTCTGCGTCGGGGGATGACCCCAGGTCGAGGTACGCCACCACAGGGTCGGTGACTCGCTCGAGCAGATCGGCGGATGCGAGCGATTGCCACTTCTTTGAGACGACGTCGAGGCGGTAGAGCGCGAACCGACCAGAGCCGCTCACCGTCGGCTGGCCGATGCCAGGCGTTGCGGCAAGTTGGGCCTCGACGGCTGCGCCGCGGTCCACATAGGCCTCGCGGTCAACCACGATCGCCGAGCTCCCTGACAGGACGGCCAGCGTCGCAAGCGAACCCTCTGGGTAGAACCGCAAAGTGCCAGGCCAATCGGCCTCCGGCCTGCCTTTGATCCCATTAGAGGTCCAGCGGATCTCGCTGGTGTGCAAGTACGGAATCAACTGAGACGACGCC
>JAYTGI010000209.1:0-5040 GCA_043733605.1 Demequina sp.
GTGCTGGTGCTCGCGATTGCCGCCTTCGGGTGGCTGGCGTGGGCCGCGCCCGACTCGTGGCGCGTTGGCGTCGCCTACGGGGTGGCGTGGTTGCTGCTACTGGGCGCGGTGCGGGCGGTCGTTGAGTTGCACTGGACGAGGGCGGGGGCGGCCGGAGGTAGCGGTTCCGATGCCGATGCTCTAGCCCGCGTGACCTGGTTGCCCGGCGCGGTGTGGGTGGGAGTGTTTTGGCTCGTCACGGTGGCGTGCGCTGCTGGCGGCGCTTGGCTGATGGTGGGCGACTTCATCGGCGCCTAACTCGCGCAAGAATCGTTCTAGCCACCTGCTAAAGGGGACTCTCGTCCCCTGCCTCTGCCAGGCACGTCCCTAGGCTGAGAAGCGTCCCCCTCTGTTACGGCGGCCACGCGGGAGCGGCCCCCACAGAGTCGCCTTTTCCCGCGTCATGAGTGATGGAGTAGAACCTTGCTTACCTTCGAAGTGACGGCAGTATCAACGTCGGACACCGGCCTGACCGTCAAGGCACGTGATTTCGAATTTATCGTCGACGAGCCTGCGGCTCTGGGCGGCGACGACCTGGGCCCCAACCCTGTGGAGTACGAGCTAGGCGCGTTGCTCGGATGCCTCAACGTGGTGGTGCACCTGGTGGCCAAGGAGCAGGGTGTGACGCTGACGTCGTTCAGCGCGACCGCTCGCGGTGACCTGGACCCCGCCAAGTTCATGGGCGCGGACACGGATGTGCGCGCGGGCTACCTAGCCATTGAGGTGACCATCGTGGTCGAAGGCGACGCGGACGCGGACAAACTCGACGAGATCGCACGGATCTCCGAGTCGCGCTGCCCCGTGTCCGACAACATCGCGAACACCACGCCCGTGGCGATCGCAATCGTCAAGAAGGTGCTAGTCGACCAATTCGCCTAAGTGTCGCTGGTGCGATGTTTCGCTACGTCGGGCGGCCGCCTCTGCATGTGAGGTGGCCGGCTGGCGGTAGCGACTGGTCCAGCGCGGTATTGATGCGCATCCTTATGGTGCTCACCCGCATGCGGCGCGGGCGCCGCGATGACGCGAGGGGCTGGATGCGGCAGGTGGCGTAGGAGCCTAAGCCTGTGGCGCTCGCCTGACAGTTAAGCTGTTCTCCGGACAGAGGAGGGCTTTCAGTGGCGAAGCATGTCGAGGTTGTGGGCGCCGTCATTGTCCGTGATGGACGTGTGCTCTGCGCTCAACGGGGGAGCGGTACGGCGCTTGCAGGCAAGTGGGAGTTTCCTGGTGGCAAGGTTGAGCCAGGGGAACACCCGCGTGACGCGCTGGTTCGGGAGCTCACAGAAGAGCTCCTCTGCGACGTGGCGGTTGGAGACTGTCTCACTACGACGATCCACGAGTACAGCTTTGCCACCATTTCGCTGACCACGTTCATGTGCGAACTCGTTGCGGGTGAACCCGAGCTGACTGAGCACGAAGACGTCGTATGGCTCGCTCCAAGCGACTTGCACACGCTCGACTGGGCTCCAGCGGACCTCCCCGCGGTCGCACTCTTGCGCGGGAGCGCCGCCGAGTGACGTCGCCGGTCGAGGGCGTATTTGCTTCGTTCCTCGAGCGCGATGTGCGCTACGGGTACCTCGATCAGCGCGTCTCGGCGCCACACACGAATCACCCGCAAGTCATATCGAATAGCGGTCCTGCAACCATGCTCAGAGCGCTTCGAACGGAGTTGCGCGCCTGCGACGAGTTCATGTTCTCCGTCGCTTTTGTGTCGCCAGGGGCGCTTGCTCTGCTGAAGCAGGAGTTTGTCGATTGACGAGTTCGTAGCCTCCTTCAATCTCATGGCGTCGCGGCTCGACGCGAGCGAGGCCCTTCGCAAGCGACTGCTGTCCGATGTCGCGCACGAGTTGCGCACTCCCGTCGCCACGATGACCGCGTATCTCAAGGCGCTTGAGGACGGCGTCGCGGTTCTCGATGCCGAGACGGTGGCGCTGCGGCGTGCGCAAGGCGAACGGCTGCGCCCCTTTCCGAGGACCTTTCGGCGGTGACGCGCGCGGAGAGCGGCGAGATGACACTCTTGCTCGAGCCGTGCAGCGCGTCGGCTCTGCTCGAGGCGGCGCACCTGGCTGCCAAGGACGCGGCGGCGGGGCTTGGGGTGTCGCTTGTGGTCGACGCCGCTGGCGCGCTGCCGGCGGTGGATGTTAACCCTGGCCGCATGGCGCAGATACTTGGAAATCTGGTCGACAACGCCCTGCGGCACACGCACACGGGCGGCGAGGTGCGGTTGACCGCGCGGGCGGTGGGCGCCGATGTCGAGCTATCGATCTCGGATGACGGCGAGGGGATTTCCGCCGAGCATCTGCCGCATGTGTTCGAGCGGTTCTACCGGGTCGACACGGCGCGCGACCGGGTTCATGGCGGATCTCAGGAATCGGCTTGGCGATCACCAAGGCGCTCGTGGAGGCGCACGGTGGCACGGTGCGTGCTTTCAGTGCGGGCGCCGGAAAAAGTGCTCGATTTGTGGTGGCTCTGCCTTTGATTCGGGTGGGGCCGCAGGGCCAGCTTCGCGGCGCGTGATTCGACGGCGATGCCATCGTCGTTACGGCGTTGATGGTGGGCGCCGATGCCTCCCTTGGGATCGGGCGCAGGGTTGCCATCGTGGTGACCCCTGGTGCGCCTCGCAGTCATCGGCGATCTGGCTGCTCGAGGAGCGCGACTTCACGGTGGTGGAGAAGAGCATCACGATCGATGAGGTGTTCGCTGTGGTGCGGGATGGCTCGATCATCGCGGCGGTGTTGCAGGGGCGTGTCGCGACTGCATACAAATGCGGCACAAGGGGGATGAATCGGACAGTGATCGAGAAGACTTGGCCGTGAGTTCGGCCTCTCTACGTCCGTACGTCTAGGGTGTTGGAAGTTGCAAGTTCACGCACCTCAAGTCCGTGCCGATCGCCAGGGGGTCGCAGGTGTCACGATATGGCGTCGCCGAGAGCAAGGCGCTTGCTGTCGCGCGCATGTACTCGCTTGGCGGCGCGGCGCCGGAGCCCCTGGGGCCGGGCAGCAAGGAGAAGAAGACGGCGCTGCAGGCTCTTGGGCGCGCGGTTGGCCTTGACCTAACTGACGTTCATGGCAAGAGCGAGTGTGGACGGCGAATCGCCGCAACGGTGCGGGTGGTGTGGGACGACGATTGCCACTCCGCGGGCGACACTGTGACGTTGGTGGGGATGAATCGACTGTTGGACGGGGTCGTCGACTTCAAGATCTCCTCCGGAAGTGTCGTTGAAGACGAGTTGGTCTCGTGGTTGATGTCGATAGCGCCGGTGCCGTTGGCCTCGGAAACAAGCAAGGAGTCGGACGAAGTGAGCCCCATTGCCGAAGAGACCAAGCAAGACATTGCAGACCGCATGTCGCTTCTCTCTCAATCACGAATTGCTCCCGAGGGCCTGGCTCCCGCGCCCGAGGCATTTGAGCCCGAGGACGTTGGTTTCGATGATGGCCGGTGGCGCGATCGTCTGAGCGCCATTCAGGGTTGGCTGCGCCTTGTGGGGGATATTGACGGCATTTCCGCTTCAGCATTCGATGTGAGTCTTAAGAGTCTCTTGCGGCTCGACGTTGATTCCGGGGAGTCTGACCTATTTGAGGCGCTGGCGAGCAGGCTAGAGCGGGCAGCAGAACTGTGTGAGAACTTCGAAACCGAGCTGGAGTCCATCGACGAAGGCACCGCGACTATCGGTACTGCGAGTGAAACGTGGCAGGAGTCGTGGGATGAGCTCGACGATGATGTCGCGACTGAAAGTTCACGCCCAATCAAGGCGGAGTCTGACACGTTGCCGATCCGGGACTTCATTCAATGGGCAGTGGACGGTGAACTGGAACTCAGCCCCGCGTATCAACGCGCGGATGTGTGGCCCACGGGCGATGCGCAGTCTCTAATTGAGTCGATCTTGCGCGGGATTCCACTGCCATCGATCATCTTGCTCCAACGGGAGGACGGGTATCGGACTTCTTACGAGGTCGTCGATGGAAAGCAGCGTTTGACGTCGATTCTGCGGTTCACGGGGCGACACCCGCAAGCGATTGAACTCATTAATCGCAAGGCCGCTTCCTGGGATGAGAACGACCTGCTAGGCATCTTCCAGACGGATTACCCCAGGTTCCGCAAGATGTGGAAGAAGCACGAAACCGCGACCCTTACGACCCAGTTGGAACGGGACCTCTACTTTCCATTCCCCCTGCGCAAGGCGAACGCTAAGGCGCTGAGCGGTGAACTAGAGCCGCTACGTGGCCGCTACTACTCGGAGGTTCGCAAGCACGTCGTGACTGTCGTCGGCAACAAGAAGACAGTCGAGTCGATCTTCGACAGCGGGTCGAAGTACAAACTCCCTGTGATCCTCTATCAAGAAGTAACAAGTGCTCAGATACACGAAGTGTTCAGCCTGTACAACAAGCAGGGCAAGCACCTCAACGCCGAGGAGATTCGGAACGCCCTTTACCACGAACTCGCTTTGGTGCCAGCGTTGCTCGTCACGGCTGGTGATGCAGGCGGTACTGGCAAGGTCGCGGACTTTCTTCAGCCCCAGTGGGAGGACCTGAGATCGACGCAGGACGTGCTCAATTCGTATGACTTTAAGCGCGCTGGCTACAAGCGCACGAAGCTCCTGTCCTGGGTCGCGGCCACCCTTCTCTTCGAAAAGGACAGGCCCGACAGCAGGTCCACCGCGGGTCAGATCAATTCGTTCTTGGATCGGATCAAGGAGGACAAGCACGACACCATGCGGTCCGAGAGTGCCGTGCTCGCAGCAATGCTCCTACTTGACCATGCAATTGATGCGCATGCTGTCATTCCGGCCGAGGTGTGGTCACCCTCATTCAAGGTGGCCAAAGGAAACCGGTGGCAGGAACTTCAACTTGTCGCAACCTTCATTGCTCTCTCGGCTGCCTATATGGTGCACGGGGAGCAGCTTCAGGATGTCGTCGAGTCGCGCCTGGATGCTATCGCCGAGCGCACTTCGGGAAGCGCCTGGCGACGCCCGACCAAAACGCAGTCCAAGATCCAGTGGCAATA
>JAYTGI010000210.1:0-5037 GCA_043733605.1 Demequina sp.
AGGGCTTCCCTGACGGGAGTGACGACGACGCCGTCGGCCGCCCAATCCGCGCGTGCCTGGCGACGGTTTCTGAGGATGCCAACGACGCCGATGGCCCACGGCAGCGCCAGCGAGGCGAACGCGAGGCGGTACGCGTGCAGGTCGTAATTGCCGCCGGGGGCCGCGAGCTGGAGCACGATGCCGATCAGGCCCACCGCCGCGATTGTCGAAACGAAGCCGCCGGTGTTGACCCTGCCGTTCGCCGCGCCCAAGTGATCGTGGTCTGCGAACGTCCGCGCGTAATCGAGGCCAACGAGAGACACGGGACCCCCCGCCGCGATGACGGCGACGAAAACCACGAGTTGCCACATCGGCCGCGGGGTTGACGGGAGTAATAGCGCTGTCCACGCGACGGCAGTGATCCCCGCAAAGATCAGCACCAACCACGAGCGTCTCAAGGGATGCCGCGCGGTCGCGGTGCCCACGAGTGGGCTCACCACAAACTTGCCGAGGGTCAGCACGGTCAGCAGAATGCTGGCTTCCGCGGGGCTGCGGCCTTGAGCCGTGATGAAGAACGGAACCCCCCACAGCAACGCGATCGTGTTCGCCGAGAACAGCGCGGTGAAGTGTGTCCAGAAGCCAAGCCGCACTCCGGCAGCCGAGACGGTTCCCCGAACTCGCGCCGCAGAAAGCCCTGGGGAGCCTGCGCGATCCGCGTCCGTGGGCGAGCGGACGCCGGACACCAGGGCCGCGGCAACCACGCCCAGACCGGCGAGCGTGAGAAACGTGGGCGACCAGCCTTGAGCATGCAGCAGCCACGCGACGGGAATGGCAGTGGTGAGTTGACCCAACTGGCCAATCTGCGCGGTGAACTGCACCATCATCGGCGCCCTGCGCGGCGGGAACCAGTGCGTCACGAGCCGGGAAGCGGTGATGAAGATCGGCGCGTCTCCCGCGCCGATCAGGACGCGCGCGATGAGAGCGACCTTGTAATCGTGGTTGACGGCCATGAGCCCCTGGCCGGCGGCCATCAACAGCGAGCCGGCCACCATCATCGTGCGCGGGCCCCACTTGTCGAGCAACCGGCCCGCGGGGAGCTGGAGCGCCGCGTACGTCGCGATTTGCGCGATCGACAGCGCGGCCAGGCCGGTGGCGCCAATCTGGAAGCGGTCCAGAGCCTCGACTCCCGCCACGCCCAGTGCGGTGCGGTGCACGATCGCGACCAAGTACGCGGCGCCCGCGGCGGCAAACACGAGCCGGGCACTGCGGGTGGTGCGGGTAGGAGCGGTCACGGTCTTCCTCAGGTCGCAACGCTTCACGGCTCGGCCGAGCGCGTGTCGTGGAACGGCGCCGCTGCGATGCGTGCCTTGGGGGACAGCCTAGGCCCGTCGTTGTGCGCCGCCGACGGACCAGGGGCCCGGTGCGACTACATCTCTTCGTGAGTGGAGGGGTCGCCGCCAAAGAGCCTTCCGTCGGGGGTGTCGAGAGCGCTGATGGCGGCCATCTGGGACTCGGAGAGGGCGAAGCTAAAGACGTCGAGGTTGGCCGCCTGACGCTCGGGCGTGGCCGACTTGGGGATGGGCACGTTTCCCAGCTGTACCTGCCAACGCAGCACCACTTGAGCGGGGCTGACGCCGTAGGCCGAGGCGGCATCGGCCACCGCCGCGGTCGCGTAGGGCGCGTTGCGCTTGCCCAGCGGGCTCCAGGACTCCGTCAGGATGCCCAGCCGCGCGTGCTCAGAGCGCATCGCCTCTTGAATGAACAGCGGGTGCAGCTCGATCTGGTTGAGCACCGGCGTGACGCCTGTGTCCGCAATGATCTCGGCCAACAGAGGCGCGGTGAAGTTGGATACTCCGATGCTGCGGGCGATGCCCTGTTCCCGAAGGGCGATCAGCCCGCGCCAAGCCTCGAGATATTTGCCAGTGATGGGATTGGGCCAGTGGATGAGCAACACGTCGATCTGGTCGAGGCCGAGGCGTGCGGCGGACTCATAGCCCGACGCGATGGCGCGAGCAGTGTGGTGGTGGCGGCCCGGGATCTTGGTCTGGACCGTGAGTTCCTCGCGTGGCGTGCCCGACTCGCGCAAGAAGTCGCGGATCGCCTTGCCCACGGTGCCCTCGTTCTCATAGTTCACGGCGGAGTCGATCAGTCGATAGCCGGCGTCTAGCGCGGATCGCACCGCGCGGTAGCCCTCGGCGCCCGCGAGGGGATAGGTGCCGAAGCCGATCGCAGGGATCGTGTGGCCGTCATTTAGTGTCAGGGTAGGAGTGCTCATGCCCCCAGGTTACGACGGCTGTCGCCGGGAAGGGTGTCGCGAGGTTCCGGGACGTGTATACGATCCGCAAGAGGAAGAAACGAAGGCGGGGGGCTTGATCGTTGGCGGTATGCGCCCGTGATCTGACGCGTGGGCCCGTCGCCGTTCCGCGTGAGGAATGGCGGTCCAGCCGCCCGCGTTGTGACTACTGGCCCCCACGATTTAGTGTGCACGCCCATGCTCTGAGGAGGCACGTATGACCCGCATTACCGTCATCGGAGGCACCGGGTACGCGGGCGCTGCCATCGTGGCCGAAGCCGTCAAGCGTGGGCACCAGGTCACCGCGGTTTCCCGCTCGGCCCCGTCCGATCCCGTCCAGGGAGTCACGTATGTCCAGGGGTCAGCCTTGGATGCGGACGTGCGGGCGCGCGCCTTTGACGGCGCCTACGCCGTGATTACCGCCACCTCTCCTCGCGGCGCGATGGTCGACCAGCAACTCGAACTCACCGAGGCGCTCGCGTCACGGGCAGGTGTTTCCGGAGTGCGGTTGATCGTTGTGGGCGGCTACTCATCGTTGCGCCCCGCGCCTGGGAAGCCGCGCTTCATCGAAGGCTTCATACCGAGCCAGTACCTTGCGGAGGCCAAGGCAGGCCATGCCGTACTGGAGATGCTGATGGCCGAACCCTTCGAGCTCGACTGGACGTTTGTGAGCCCAGCGCAGACCTTTGGCGCCTTCGCGCCTGGCCCGGCCAAGGGCAAGTACCGCCTGGGTGGCGACGTGGCGATCCTCGACAAGGCCGGAAAGTCATTCGTCTCGGCACCGGACTTCGCGATGGCAGTCGTTGACCTCGTCGACGCTGCGGGGCACCGCAGGGAGCACGTCTCCGTCGTGGGCTAGAAGGACCGTTGCCGCGTGTCCCCCTCGCAGGAGCAGGGGCAGGGGTGTCGCCGCGCAGCGTCGCGTGGGCACCGCAAATCACCAGTCAGTTGTGGGCCACATGGGCACCGCACGGAGAGATGTCGATTTGCGGTGCTTACGCGACGGTCGGGTGGTGCACTGGGCTCGCGGCGGCGGGTTGTTGTCGCGCCGATGCGGACCTAGCGCCCCATCCTCTTGCGCCAGGCCTCGCGCATTGTCGGCACCAGGATTCCGTCCTCCGCCATCACTGCGCGCGTATCCCTGCGGCTGAGGTAGACGCCGAATACGCCGATGATCCATGGCACCGCGAGCGACGCGAAAGCAATGCGGTAATCGCCCAACGTGTAGGTGGATGCCCCGTGGGGCGCGACAAACTGCAGCACGAGTCCCACAAGCAGCACGCTGATGATCGTCGCGATGAATCCGCCCATGTTGACGAATCCGCTCGCGCTGCCCACCTTGTGGGCGACGGCAAAGGAGCGCGCGAAGTCCATGCCGACCAGAGACATCGGGCCTCCCGCGCCAATCACAAGCACGAAGGCGACCAGCTGCCACAGCGGTCGCGGTGTGGTGGGCAGCAAGAGCGCCGTCCACGCGAGCGCCACCACGGCCGCGCCGCCGAGCACGAGCCATGAACGGCGCATCGGGTACTTGGAGGTGAGCACGCCGATGAAGGGTGCCACCGCGATATTCGCCAGCACCAGGCACGTGAGTAGCAGGCTCGCCTCCGCCTTCGAGAGCCCCTGAGCGGTAGTGAAGTATGGCAATCCCCACAGCAGCGCGATCGTGTTTGCGGAAAAGGGGCCCACAAAGTGGCTCCAGAACCCGAGCCGCACTCCGTGGGTATTCCAGTGAGTCTTAAGGGCCTCCCTCACCGAGGCGGCGGGAAGGCGCTCGGAGAGCTCCGGGTCATTGCTGGGACGGACCAGGATCCACCAGACCGCGGCCGCCATCAGGGCACCGAGAATCGCGAGGCTGGCAAAGGCGGAGCTCCAACCGGACCGGTGGAGTAGGTAGGCGAGCGGGATTGCGGAGATGAGTTGGCCGGTCTGGCCGATGAGTCCAGTGAGCTGAACCATCACGGGCACGCGTCGCGGTGGGAAGTGGATGGTGACCAAGCGGGCGACCGCGATAAAGATGGGCGCGTCTCCAGCGCCGATGAGTGCGCGCGCCACGATTGCCCACCCAAAGCCAGGCGCGAACGCCATGAGCGCTTGGCCAACGGCCATGACCACCGAGCCAGCGATGATGATCCGAGCGGGTCCCCAGCGATCGAGCATGGTCCCCGCAGGGACCTGCATTCCGGCGTAGAGCGCGATTTGGACGACCGCGAGCATCGACAGGGCCGTAGCGCCGATGCCGAAGCGGTCGAGGGCGTCTGCGCTCGCGACTCCGAACGCCGTGCGATGAATGACGGCCACCACGTAGGCCGCGACGGCCACGCCAAAGACAATCCATGACGTGCGCGTGGTCTGCGTCGGCGTGGCTGGCGGTGCGGCGGGTGGTGTCACGGGGGTTCCTCGGGGGAGACGGCTCCCCCAGGGTAAGTGCCGTGGCTGGCCGCGGGAGCGGACATAGGGCTCAGGGACGTTGGTGCCGCGTCTGCGGGTGACCAGGTGTTGGGAGACTCCGAACTGGGGAACTCACCGGTCCGCAACGCCCAGCGCGCCGAGCCCGCGCCAACCCATCGCGCTCGAGACCGCGCGCGGTGACATGGCGACGCCGATGCATTTGCTGAGCCCGATGCCGCGCGAGCGGGCGAGCAAGTCGGCACCAACGCGCCCGGTGAGGCGGCCGTACTCGGCGAACGCGGCGTCAACGCCCTCGCGCGGCATCAGGGTGTGCGTGAAGCCCAGGTCCACGGCCGGGTCGCACATGGCCATCG
>JAYTGI010000211.1:0-12999 GCA_043733605.1 Demequina sp.
CCACATGGATCAACCATGGGATCCCAGCGGGGTCGCCTAGGGGCGCGTCGGGTGGCCTGTTAGTCCGCGACGACGACCGAGATCGACCCGACGACGAAATTGTCGCCTGCCGTCGAGACGCGAAGCACATGCGCGCCGGGTTCCACACGGAATGGTTTGAACGGCTTGGCGTCGGTGCCGAGTGTGTTGCCGTAGATGGAGCCGAACGCGGTGGAATCTCCTGCATTTGTGGATTTCCCGGTCGAGGAGTGGGAGTCCTTCCAGTGCCTCGGCGTCAGAGCCTCGTCGTCGATGGACACCTGGTCACCCGCTATTCCGCGGTCCGTCTCCCATGCGACCCATCCGACGGTCGCCACCGTGGCGCCGTCCGTGTGAAAGACGATTTCTGGGCTCATCGTTGACGTCACCCACTCGCTTCCGTCGAACACCGCTACACGGGCCATTGGAAGGGAGGGGGTCGAATACACGACAGTGAGCGCAAACCCGGCATAGTACGACGGTTCCGTGTCGAGACGCGTGGCGGGGAGAGCGACGTCGGCGAGCGACCATTCGCCATTGCCATGCGCCTTCACGAGCGCCGTGATGTCGGCCTTGGCTTGGTAATACTGGCGACCGCTCGCGTCGGAGCTTTGGATCACAGAGGATGCGGTGAGGGGAATGAAGTCGTCGATCACATCTGGCGCCTTGATGCTGGCAGCATCGAGCGCACCGTCGAAGTCGTCGGCCGCACCTCGGTTGGCTGACCACTCCAAGGAGGCCCACAGGACCGTTGCGTCCTGGGGAAGGGCGAGGTTCGTGGTTCCAGAGTTGCGTTCGCCGCCAGACGCATTGAGGGCGATCATCGCCCACGAATCGTTGCTGAGCGAGGAGTCGGTGCTATTTCCGTTGAATTTCACCGCCTTGCGGCAGTCCGCGATGGAGGTGTCGCACAGCATGAGAGGAGCGCCAACCTGAGTCACCGCGATGCGCCCTTGCCCAACGTATTCCGCGGGCAGGTGCTGTTCCACAGTGGCAAGTCCGGTGCGCACGGTGTATGTGTCGGTTGCTCCCGCGCCTGACTGCACGGCGAACGTCGTGTATGCGTCGGTCACCAAGGGGCCGCTGATGCCGACCTCGAGATCGATCGTGGTCGATGTGCCCGAAGCGAGGGCGCCAAGGTCGCACGACGCGATTTGTCCCGTGCCATCGACAGCACATGTCCCGCCAACGACATCGATCGTGCCCTCGAGCACGTACTGCATACGTGCGTCGAGCGCGGTCGCGGAGAGCCTCGCGAGGTGGCCTGCACCCGCGCCAGGCGCGGCGAATCGAAGTCCGGAGGGCAGCGTGATGGTTGCCGTGACGTCAGTTGCGGCAGCATCGCCTGAGTTAGTCAGGCCCATGGAGATTTCCGATGCGGAGGGCGCGATGGAGAGGAAGTCAAGAGGCGCCTTGCCGATCGTGAGAACCGCAGTGCCCGTGCCGGGGACGGGGACGGGGACGGGGACAGGGACGGTGACAGGGACGGGGACGGTGACAGGGACGGTGACAGGGAGGGGGACGGTGACAGGGCCGGTGACAGGGCCGGTGACAGGGCCGCTCGTGCCCGCGCCAGCGCCACTCGTGCCAGTGCCGCCAGTGCCAGTGCCGCTCGTGCCAGTGCCACCGGTAACACCAGTGCCGCCGCCCGTCACAACGCCGCTTGCATCTGGCTGCGCGGTCGACGGTTCCTGTGCGGCGGGAGACTCGGACGGCTGAGGCTCGCTTGCGCCTGTTGATGGAACGACGCTGCTCTGAGTGGCCTGGGGCTGCGCCTGGCTAAGAGGGTCCGCCGGGCTTCCGCCGAAGACTCCAAAGTAGCTCGCGCCCGCGAGCGCCAAGGAGGCCACGCCTGCGACGGCGACGATTGGGATGACGAGGCTGCCGACACCGGCAAAGATGCCTGCCGCGCCACTAGCAGTCGCCGCGGTTGCGGCCGCAGCACCGGTTGCCGCAGCGCCACTGCCAACGCCGACTGCGGCCCAGGTTGCCGGTGCGGCCGCCCCCGCCGCCGCGTGCGCTGCCGCTGCAATACTCGCGCCGTTGCCTGCGGCACCTGTGGTGAGTACCGCGCCCAAGGCTGCGGCACTCGCCGCCCCCACTCCAGCGGCTACTCCGCCAGCGCCCCCGGCTACGCCACCCGCTCCCCCGGCTACGCCACCAGCGCCCGCTCCAGCGGCACCGCCTGTAGCGGCACCGCCTGTAGCGGCACCGCTCGCGGCCGCGCCGGTGCCGAAGGCTCCACCGACGGGGAGGCCGCCCTCGAGGGCCCCCATGCCTAGCACCCCAAGGATCAGGGGAGCGATGATGCTGCGCATCCCCCTGTTGACGTCTTCAAGTTCCGTGACGAGAGCGGCACACTTGGGGCAGACGTTGATGTGGTCGTCGACCCGGGTCGCTTCCCTGCGGTTCAGGCCGCCGCGCACAAATGCGCCGAGTTGAGCGTTTGCCTCGAGGCAGTTCACGTCGATTGCGCTCGACAGGTGCTGCTGCAAGTAAGCCTGACGCAGCGCCTCACGGGCGCGGTAAGACAGCGCCGCGACTCCGTTGGCAGACAGGCCCAGCAAGGGCGCTATCTCTTTGGGGCTCTTCTTCTCGACCTCGGTGTACCACAAGACCGCTTGCCACCGTTCGGGGAGCGACTTGAAAGCGTCGGCCACCAGGCCGTGCTCGAATCCCTCCATGGCGGGCTCGTCGGAAGGGGCCTCGTATCCGAGCGCCGCTTCGTACGGCGACATGTCGTCGCGAGGCTTGGTGCGCACGGCCTTGTTGATGACGTCCATTCCGGTGCGGCGCACGATCGTAAACAGGTACGCACGGAACGCAAGGTCGGGGCCGTCGCCCTGCTGAAGCGCGCGCAGCACCCGCGAGAAGGACTCGGAAACTACGTCGTCGATGTCGGTCGGAGTGTTTGTGTATTGGGCGGCAACTTTGCGTGCTGCATCGGCGTGGCGTTCGTAGAGCACGCCAAAGGCCGCCGTATCGCCCGCACGTACTCCGGCGATCAGCTCGGGATCGCTGGACGTTTCTGTCCACAGCGCGATCATCTCGCGACCCATTTGCCCTCAAGTCCGCCCATGGATGGGCACTCTTCACCACAATGGTCCCCTCTTATGGGGGCATTCCACAAGGGCGCGCATGTGTGGCGTATGTCACACCGACTCCGTGATCCGGGAAATGGGTTCCGGAAATCTTCGTATCCGCGTCATAGGCGAGGCACTCGCGCCTCTCATGTGGCATGAATGGCAACGAATACCCCACGGGAACGGTGGAAGCGTCGGGTCTGCTGCAACGGTGGCAGGCCAAGAGCCTCCACTCCGTGTGGTTGCGTCCGGGCGACTGGTATACCCCCGCAACCGAGGCATTGGTCGAGGCCCTTGAGGCACGACTCGACACCGCAGCCGCCGCCTTCCGACTTGGCCAGGCCAGGTCCGAGGCAGGAGTCGGCATCACGGAAGCGATCGACGACATGGCAGTGCTGTTCCGCGCCGCCGGCTACGAATCCGCTCCGATCCGCTCCATCAGGGCGCTGTGTGAGGGTTGGACCGAGGGGTCCCCCACCCCTTCGTCGGCGCCGCTCATGGCAGACCCGGAATCAGGGCTCGGCACAGCGGAGTACTTGACACAGCGTCTGTCCGAGGTTTACGGAGCCGCGTTTCGAAGCGGCGTTTCGGTGACGAACTCACACGCGCTCGTCATGATCGATGTGTCCGTAGCGGACCCTGACCCATGGCAGCGGTTGGCGCGTAACGCCGCAGTGGGCCAGGCGCTCAAGGGCGCGTACGGGGACGGCCACCCTGTGGCACGACTGTGCGACGGGCTCTACGCAGTGTTGGTCGAACGCGGCCCGATGCTCGGCGCCGGGATCGCCGCACTGCGCGACCACATCTCGGATAGTGCCGCCACGATGCGCGTTGGCAATCTCATGCGCCAGCCTCCCCGCGTGTGGATCGAGGCGCTCCCAGAGACTCACCGCTATGCGCACGAACTGATCGAGTCGCTGCAGCGGTAAACACACTTTGCGGCGCGTGACGAGCTGAGGGCGTCACGCGCCGCCGTTTTTGCCTTGGGCGCGTCTCAGGCCTTGCGGTTGTAGGTCCTGATCGCAAGCGGAGCGAAGACCACTACGAAGATCGCGCACCACAAGAGCGTCCACGCGACAGGGCTGTGCCAGTCGGCGACTGCGCCTGGTCCGGCTGGGTCGTTCCACAGCGCGCGCAGCGACGCCACGAGGTGCGACAGCGGGTTCGCATTCGCGAAGGCCCGTAACCAGCCAGGCATCGACTCGGTCGGCACGAAAGCGTTGGATGCGAAGGTGAGCGGGAAGAGGGTCATGAACACGATCCCCTGGACCGCGCGCTGGGACCTCGCGATGAGGCCAACGAGCATCGGCGCCCACGCAAGGCACAAGGCGAAGAGCATCGCGAGAGCGACACCGCCGAGGAAGTGCCACACGTCTGTTCCCACCCGGTATCCGAGCGCGTAGCCGGTGCCCACCATGATGCTGATGAGCAATACGTAGCGGACGATGTCGCCTAGCGCGGCCCCAAAAAGCGGTGCGATGCGCGAGATGGGCAAGGACCTGAAGCGGTCAAAGATGCCCTTCTCCATGTCGGCATTGAGCTGGATGCCGATCCCCACGGAGGCGAAGGCGATGTTCTGGCCGATCAGCCCCGTCACAAGCAGCGGCAAGTATTCCTGGGTGGATCCGGAGATCGCGCCACCAAAGATGTACGCGAACAGCAGCGTGAACATGATGGGCGACAGCGTCACGTCGATGAGGCCCTCGGGAGTGCGCCACGTCTTGACGAGCGATCGCTTGGCGAGCACCCACGAGTGCCGGAGGACGTCCAGGGGCCCGTGGGGGATGGTGGCGGTGACCTCGTGCGTTGCTGCGGCGGTCATGCGCTGGCCTCCTCGGTCTGGGTGGTATCGGCGAGGGACTTATTGCGTTCGCCCGTGAGGGTGAAGAAGACCTCGTCGAGGCTGGGAAGTGCGAGCGACAGCTCGGTGACCTCGATCTTGGCGGAAGCGAGTTTGCGGACCACCCCTGGAAGCACCGAGTCGTTGCGCACAGGCACCGAGAATTCGCCGCGGCGCTGCTCGTCGACGCGCGCGGCATCGGTGGCGACCTCGGCCAGGATCGCGCGCACTTGCTCGGCGTGTGCCAGGTCGGTGGGTCGGATCTTGAGCGTCTGGGAGCCCACAACGCGCTTGAGGTTTTCTGCGGTGTCGTGGGCGATCACCTCGCCGTGGTTGATGACGACGATGTCGTCGGCCAGGGCGTCGGCCTCTTCCAGATATTGAGTGGTGAGGAGCACGGAGGTGCCGCGCTCGACGATCGCGCGCACGACGTCCCACATGTCCTCGCGCTTGGCCGGGTCGAGGCCGGTGGTGGGCTCGTCGAGGAACACGATCTCGGGGTGGCCCGTGAGGGATGCGGCGAGGTCGAGGCGCCTGCGCATTCCTCCCGAGTAGGTCTTGGCCATGCGATCGGCTGCGTCGGTGAGATCGAACCACTCGAGCAGTTCAACCGCGCGAGACCTGGCATCACCGAGGCGCATGTTGAGGAGTTCGCCAATCATGAGGAGGTTCTCACGCCCTGTCAGTTCCTCGTCGACCGACGCATATTGGCCGGTGAGGCCCACGCGCTTGCGGACTTCCCTTGGTTGCTTGGCGACATCGAACCCGGCCACCGTCGCGCGCCCCGCATCGGGGCGGAGCAGGGTCGCAAGGATGCGCACGGCCGTGGTCTTGCCTGCGCCGTTGGGGCCGAGCACACCAAGAATCTTGCCGCGTGGCACCTGAAAACTCACGCCCTTGAGGGCTTTAGTTTTCTTGAAGGACTTTACGAGGCCGTCGGCCTCGACTGCGATATCGGGGGACATGGCGACACGTTACGACGTGGGGGCGACATCGCGCATCGGGAAGAGGACGGATTTCGCGGATGGCGTGACGTGGCCGCACCCAAGAAGGCTACTTGACAATGCGAAGTACCTAGGTTCACCATGTAGTCATGAACGATGTCGACCCACAGATGCTCAAGGGGCTCGTGACGCTGCTGCTGCTGCACCTGGTCGCCGACCGCAAGGACTACGGCTACGCGCTCGTGGTCCGATTGCGCGAGGCGGGCTTCGGTGAGATGGCGGAGGGCACCGTGTATCCCGCCCTTGCCAGGCTCGAGCAGGCCAAGAGGCTAGAGGCCTACCTCGTCCCTTCGGAAAAGGGGCCTGCGCGCAAGTATTACCGCATCACCAAGGCGGGCGAACTCGAACTCGAGCGCACCCGCGCCGCCTGGAGCCACCTGACCGGCCTTGTGGCTGGCCTTACGCAAGGAGAGTCTTGATGATGCCTATCGGGTTTGCTATCGCCTGGTTCGTGTCCACCGCCAGGGCCGCGCGTGTCTCAGAATCGCTCTAGGGAGTCGCCATGACCATCAACCTCGACCACAGCATGACCGCCTTCACCTTCATCTATAGCGTGGTCTTCTTCGCGGTGGTATTCCCGGCGTCGCAGGTCATGAAGAATCGCGTCGCCCGCACCCGCGGCGTTGATCGCCTGAGGGCGGTCTGGTATGTGACTCGCTACAGCGCCGCACTCGAATACCTTGGGGTTCCGGGGCGCCTGCGCGTTCGCCTGGTGAATGAGCTGAGGTCGAACCTGGCCGACGCTGCTACTCATGAGCGTCTATCGCTGGTGCTCGCGAGGCTCGGAAGGCCGGACGTTCTGGCTCAGCGGGTCGCTGGAACCGTGGGCTGGCCGACGTGGTCCAGAGGGGCATTCGTGGGCGCGGTGGCGTTGGCTGCGACCGCATTGGCGCACCTCATCGCACTCTCTTCGTTCACCGCCGGTTTCGAGTCCCTCGCGTCCCCTGGAGAAGTCGTTCACGTGGGCGGCCCAACGTGGGTGACCTTCGACGCGACGATGGGGGAGGCAGGGCATGCCGCAGCGGTGTCGATGACGTCGCCGTGGGTCGCGATTCTGCCGTTGCTCGCCTTCGTCATCGCGGCGCGCGTATGGCGCCTTTGGAGCGCGCGCCGTCGCACGAGCGAGGTCGCGTGACCCGCTATCGCATCCACGTGAAGCCAGGGAGCCGCAAGGCCCCCTTGGTTGAGACGGGCGCCGACGGCCTGCTCACAGTGTCCGTCAAGGAGAGGGCCGTCGAAGGCGCCGCGAACGACGGCGTCGTGGCGGTCATCGCCGCGCACTTTGGGGTGCGCAAGTCGGATGTGAGGATAGTGTCGGGCCATAATGCGAGGATCAAGACGATCGATGTCGACGAATAGCACCACCTGGCGATCGCGGTACCTCACATGGGGTCAGCGGCGGACGATAGGACCGATGTGACCGGACGACTCGATTCCCTGCGTGGCGCGGGGCCCGTGACGTGGGCCCGCGGGGCTCCGCTCGTGGTGCGCATCGCACTCGGGCTGCTCGCCTTGGGCTGGGTGGCCCTCTTCACGCTGTACCTTGCGTGGGGCCCTGGAATCCACCCCGGCCGGGATGTTGCCCTCTACCTTGCGCTGATGATCGGCGCCTCACTGGTCACGATGGCGCGCGGCATCGCGGCAGGTCGCGACAGGCCGGTGTGGCTCATCCTCGGCAGCGCGATGCTCGTCTCCGCCGCCGGTGACCTCGTGTACTCGTTTGCGGTGTCCGGTCGTGACCCCGAGCCGTTCCCCTCGCTCGCCGACCCGTTCTACCTCTTGTATTACCCCCTCGGCATCATCGGCGTTGTGGTGTTTGTCCGACGCAGGGTGCGCGCGGTGCCCACCGTCGTCTGGAGGGACGGCGCCATGCTTGCGCTTGCCGTCGGGGGCCTCGTCGGGGCGGTGTTCCTCGCCCCGTTGACGGGCACGCTGACCGGCGGCACGGCGGCGGTGGCCGTCGGTGCTGCCTACCCAATCGGCGACACCGTGGTGCTACTGATCGCGGCGTTGGGCGTCACTCTTGTGGGGATGGGTAGGGGGCACGCGCTGCTCTGGATCGGCGCGGCGATGGCCGTCTCTGCCCTCGCGGACCTCACGTATTGGAACCTGCTGGCCAGCAATGACTACCTCGAGGGCACCTCGCTGGACGCCTTGTGGCCACTCAGTAGCGTGATGCTTGCCATGGGCGCGTGGCTCCCTGGTGCGCCCCGCGTTGAGACCGCCTTGAGCTCCAAGGGCCTGTTGGTCGTCCCAGGGGCGAGCTTGGTAGCCGCCACCGCGACCCTCGCGTTCGGCACCGTGCGGAGCATTCCTCTCATCACCGTGGTGATGGCTGTGGCCGCGCTTGTGGGAATGCTGGATCGGCTCAACGGCACGGTTCGCCATACGCTGCTCATGATGGATGCCAGGCGGGACGCCACGACGGACGACCTGACAGGCCTGCTCAATCGCAGGGGTTTCACGACGGCGGCCGAGGAGATGCTGCTCAATGGAGGCGCTGGTCGGGGCGCCGCCCTGCTTCTGGCCGACCTCGACGGGTTCAAGGAGGTCAACGACAGCCTGGGCCACCACGCGGGCGACGAGGTGCTGCGAGTTGTGACGTCCCGCATCCTCGCCGAGGCAGGGACTGCCGGGAACGTCGTCGGACGTCTGGGAGGCGACGAGTTCGCCGTGCTTCTCCCTGAGACTCGCGCCGAGGCCGCGAGTGCGCTGGCGGCTCGTCTGCGAAGCGCTCTCTCGCTCCCTGTCGAGGTCGAGGGCACCTGGGTTGCGATGACCGCGAGCATCGGCATCGCCTCCGCACCGCGCGATGGCACGGACCCGTCGTCGCTGCTGCGAAGGGCTGACATCGCGATGTACAGGGCCAAGTCGGACCACCTCGGTCTCGCGGTGTTCGATCCAAGCGTCGACCTGGCAGGCGAGGACCATCTGCAGCGGATCGCGGAACTTCGACGCGCGATCGACGGAGGGGAGCTCGTACTGCACTACCAGCCGAAGATTGCGCTGCACGACGGGCATGTGGAGGGTGTCGAGGCGCTGGTGCGGTGGAACCGGCCGGGGAATGGGCTGGTCTACCCCGACGCATTCCTCCCGCTTGTGAGCCAGGCGGGGCTCATGCGCGCGTTGACCCAGGCAGTCTTGCAGGAGGCGACGGCCCAGTCGGCTACGTGGCGCGCCCACGGCATTGTGCTGCCGATCGCAGTGAACCTGCCGGCGTCGGTCCTCATCGACGAGACTCTGCCGGGACATATTGGCGACCTGTTGCGCGCGCATGACCTACCGGGCTCAGCCTTGCAGGTCGAGATCACCGAGGAGGCGCTGCTGCGGGACCGCGCGCGCGCCCAATCTGTGCTCGCAGACCTACGTGCCCTTGGGGTCCAGGCCTCGATCGACGACTACGGGACTGGCTACTCCTCGCTGGTCTACTTGCGTGAACTCGTGGTCGACGAGGTGAAGATCGACCGGTCCTTCGTTGTGCCGATGCTGCTCGATGACCGCTCCTCATCCATCGTCAAGTCAACGATTGAACTCGCGCACGCCCTCGGGCTCCGGGTCGTTGCCGAGGGGATCGAGGAGGCAGAGGTCGCCCAGATGCTGGCCCTGTTCGGCTGTGACACCGCTCAGGGCTACCACTGGTCGCGACCACTGCCACCGACCGACCTCGAGGAGTGGCTGCGGCGCTATGAGAGCGATAGCCTCAAGAAAACCGGTGCCACGTTATAGAGCGCGACCTCGCCACACCACCATCGTTCGGCCCTCGTCGCGACGCCCCCTCTGGCCGCGCTCGACGATGACAACCTTGCCGGTGGGGCCTGACGTAAACACGCGAGAGCCGACATCGGCACGCGGGCGTAGCCTGTCGACCTCGCGCTCGAGCCAATCGACTCGCTTGCTGAGATCCAGGATGCGGGCGATGCCCGCGAGGTTGATTCCCTCTTCTTGGCTCAAGCGCTGGATCTCGCGAAGCGTCACGACGTCGCGCAACGAGTAGCGCCGGCCGCCGCCGGGCCTGCGCCTGGGAACAACCAGGCCGAGCCTGTCGTATTGGCGCAGCGTCTGAGCGTGCATTCCGGAAAGCTCCGCGGCACCGGAGATCAGGAAGACCGGTTCGTCAACGTCTGGTTGCTCCACGGTCCCTCCTTTCTCCTGGCGGTTGCACGATGCCACCTGCCGCGTTACTCCTGCCTAGGTCTCGAGCCGCAGCCCCGAGCCGCAGCCCCGAGCCGCAGCCCCTAGCCGCAGCCCCTAACCGGCCGCGTCGTCGTAAAGCCGCTCGCGCGGATCTTCTTGGGCGGTCTCGAGCGCGAAGGCCTGGATCGTCTCACGCGCGTGCTTGGACAGTTTGGTCGGCACGTGCACGTCGACCCTCACCAACAGGTCGCCTGCGCCGTTCTTGCCCACGATGCCCTTGCCCTTCACGCGCAACGTGGTGCCCGAGGACGTTCCTGGCGCGACCTTCACCTTGACGCGCTCGCCGGATAGGGTCGGCACCTCGACGGTGGCGCCAAGGACCGCTTCGTCGAATGAGACTGGAAGGTTCATCCGCAGGTTCTTGCCGTCGACGGTGAACACCTTGTGCCTGCTCACATGAATGGTCAGGATCAGGTCGCCGGGAGGCCCGCCGTGCGAGCCGGCGCGGCCCTTTCCGCGCAACCGAATCTTCTGACCGTCGGCCACGCCCGAAGGGAGCCGAGTAGACACCCTGGTGCCCTCCATGCCCAGAGTCACGGTGGCTCCCTCGGCGGCCTGACGGAACGTCACCTCGGTGGCCGCGGCCACGTCGGATCCCCTCTGGGGGCCGCGATTGAAGCCGCCAAAGAGCCCGCCCAGGATGTCCTCGAAGCCTTGGCCCCTCTGCGCTCCTCCGTTGAAGGCCCCGCTGAACACGTCCTCGAAGCCGGCACCGCCTGGCCCTCCGGCCTGGAAACGGGCGCCCCCGCCCATGGCGCGAACGGCGTCATATTGCTTGCGCTGCTCGGGGTCGGAGAGCACCGCGTATGCCTCGCCCATCCCCTTGAAGCGATTTTCCGCGGCGTTGTCGCCGGGGTGTCGATCGGGGTGGTTGTCCTTGGCGAGCTTTCGGTACGCCTTCTTCACCGCCGCTTCGGAGGCGTCCTTGGGGATGCCAAGGATCGCGTAGAAGTCCTTGTTGAACCAGTCTTGGCTAGTCACTGTCGCCTCCTTTCGAGCACGTCCGGCGGGCGGGGCCCGCTAGTTCTCCGGTTGAGCGACGACGACGCGGGCGGCGCGCACTACCCGATCGCCCACGCGGTGGCCCGGCTGGGCGACGTGGACGACGGTGGGTTGGGTGACGTCCGAACTCGGCTGCGACATGAGCGCCTCGTGGAGCGTGGGGTCGAAGGGATCGCCCGCAGCTCCGAAGCTCGACCAGCCCAACTTGCCCAGCGTCTCCTCAAGTTTTTCCGCGATCGAGGCAAAGGGGCCCTCGGCCAAGTCGCCGTGAGCCCGTGCGGCCGCGACGTCGTCGAGTACGGGGAGAAGGGACTCGATCACCTTTGAGGTGGCCGCTTCGCCCACAACCAAGCGGTCGCGGTCGACGCGCTTGCGGTAGTTGATGTATTCGGCTTGCAGGCGCTGCAGGTCCGCGAGGTGCTCGGCGGCCTTCAGTTCTACTGCGGCGAGTGCGTTGTCGGCGAGCGCCTCGTCGGCGGCGAAATAGTCCGTGGTGGGCGCACCGGCCGCGTCTAGGATGCGTTCGGCCTCGTTCAGTGCCGCCTCGGCGGCGTCATTGCGGGCGGCGTCATTGCGGGCGGCGTCGTCGGGCGAGGTGAATCCAGTGGTGTCGCTCATGGCTTCCTTTCGGGCGCGGCGGCGACGAGCGGGCTTCCCCGCTCGTCGCCAGTCACGCTACTTGCTCTCGTCCTCGTCAACGATCTCGGCGTCAACAACGTTGTCGTCAGCATCCGCTTGCGCAGAGCCTCCGTCGGCCGGGGCGTCCGGCTCGGCGGATTGCTCCGCCTTGTAGATCGCCTCACCGATGCGCTGGGCCTTGCTCACGAGGTCGTCGTGCGCGGTCTTGACGGCCGCGGCATCGTCGCCCTCGAGGGCCTTGCGGACGTCGGCGATGGCAGCCTTCACGTCGTCGGCCACTTCGGAGGGCACCTTGTCCGCGTTGTCGGCCAGGATCTTCTCGGTCGAGTAGGCGAAGGTCTCCGCGCTGTTGCGGGTCTCCGCGTCCTCGCGGCGCTTGGTGTCCTCGGCCGCGTGCTCTTCGGCATCCTTCACCATGCGCTCGATGTCGTCCTTGCTGAGTGCGGAGCCACCGGTGACCGTGATCGAGGACTCCTTGCCTGTGCCGCGGTCCTTTGCGTGCACGTGGACGATGCCGTTCGCGTCGATGTCGAAGGTGACTTCGATCTGCGGCACTCCGCGCGGGGCGGGTGCGATGCCGCCAAGCTCGAAGGTGCCCAGGAGCTTGTTGTCGCGGGCGAACTGGCGTTCGCCCTGGTAGACCTGGATCATCACCGAGGGCTGGTTGTCGTCCGCCGTCGAGAAGACCTCGGATGACTTGGTCGGGATGGCCGTGTTGCGCTCGATGAGCTGAGTCATAACGCCGCCCTTGGTCTCGATGCCGAGGCTCAAGGGGGTGACGTCGATAAGCAGCACGTCTTTGCGCTCGCCACGGATGACGCCCGCCTGGAGCGCGGCGCCCACGGCGACTACCTCATCGGGGTTGACGCCCTTGTTTGGCTCCTGACCGCCTGTGAGTTGCTTGACGACCTCGGTCACCGCGGGCATGCGGGTGGAACCGCCCACCATGACCACGTGGTCGATGTCGGAGAGCTTGATGCCCGCGTCCTTGATGACCTGGTTGAACGGCGCCTTGGTGCGCTCGAGCAGATCCTTGGTCATCTCCTGGAACTGGGCGCGCGTGAGCTTGATGTCCATGTGGACGGGCCCGTTTTCACCGATGCTCAGGTACTGGAGCGAGATCGTGGTTTGCTGAGCGGAACTGAGTTCCTTCTTGGCCTGCTCGGACGCCTCGCGCAAGCGCTGGATGGCCGACTTGTCCTTGGTGAGGTCGATGCCT
>JAYTGI010000212.1:0-5035 GCA_043733605.1 Demequina sp.
CGGGTGGTAAATGCCACAAGCGAACTCGCCGCCGAGAAGGTAGCAAGGGCCGTGTCGCGATCGAACCTGTTCAAGGCGGCCATTTTTGGCAAGGACCCCAATTGGGGTCGTATCATCTCTGCGGTCGGCACCGTGCCAGAAGACGAGGCGCCCTTCGACGCGACGGCCCTGGACGTGTGGGTCAATGGCATTCACGCGTGCAAGGCGTCGGGAGTAGGGGAGGATCGCTCGCTCATCGACCTGAATCCGCGTGAGGTGGACATCGTGATCGATCTCCATGCGGGAGACTTCGCCGCGACCGTGTGGACCAATGACCTCACCCACGACTACGTCCACGAGAACAGCGCGTACAGCACATGAGCGAATTGATTGAGACCCCGGACCTCAGCCCGCAGCAGAAGGTCAACGTCCTCATCGACGCAATGCCGTGGATTGAGCAGTTCAAGGATGCCGTCGTCGTCATCAAGTACGGCGGAAACGCCATGGTCGACGATGTCTTGAAACGTGCGTTCGCCCAGGACATCGTCCACTTGCGCCTTCTCGGTCTGAAGCCGGTCGTTGTGCACGGCGGTGGACCGCAAATCAGCGACATGCTGAATAGGCTCGGCATCGAGTCCGAGTTCAAGGGTGGCCTGCGGGTCACCACCCCCGAGGCGATGGACGTGGTGCGCATGGTGCTGACCGGCCAGGTGTCTCGCGAGCTTGTTGGCCTCATCAACGACCACGGCCCGCTCGCTGTGGGCCTCTCGGGTGAGGACGCAGGGCTGCTTCAGGCCAAGCGTCGCGATGCCGTCGTCGAGGGCGAGAAGATCGACGTTGGTCTCGTTGGCGACGTGGTCAAGGTCAATCCCGCTGCTGTGCAGGACATCATCGCGGCCGGGCGCATCCCCGTGGTGAGCACGGTGGCTCCCGACATTGACGACCCAACGACAGTGCTCAACGTCAACGCGGACACGGCGGCGGCGTCGATCGCCGTGGCGCTGAGGGCTCGCAAGCTCATCATCCTCACCGACGTCGAGGGCCTCTACGCAAACTGGCCGGACAAGTCGTCCCTCGTTCGCCGCATGCACGCGAGCGACGTCGACAAGCTGCTCCCGAGCCTCGTCGCCGGAATGGTCCCCAAGATGGAGGCGTGCCTCCGCGCAGTGCGTGGCGGCGTTGGCCAGGCTCACATCATTGACGGCAGGGTTCCGCACTCGATCCTCACCGAGATCTTCACGTCCTCCGGCATCGGCACGATGGTCAGGCCAGACGATGTGGAGCTGTGGGGATGACCGGCCCGCTCGTCGAGCAGGGCCTCGACCGCTACGCGAACTCCGTCATGGCCACGTTCGGGCGGCCCTTGAGAGTACTCACCAAGGGTGAGGGCTCTTACGTGTGGGATGCGGACGGCAACCGCTACCTCGACCTACTCGGTGGCATCGCCGTCAACGCGCTGGGACACGCAGACCCCGAATGGGTCGCAGCGATCACCGCGCAGGCATCGACGCTCGCGCACACCTCCAACTTCTTTGCGACGGTGCCGCAGATCGCGCTCGCGGAGAGGCTGATCGACATCTGCGGGGCCCCCGAGGGCTCGCGCGTTTTCCTGGCGAACTCCGGAACCGAGGCGAACGAGGCCGCGTTCAAGATGTCTCGCCGCACGGGGCGCACCCGCATCCTCTCGCTCGAGAATTCCTTCCATGGTCGCTCGACGGGTGCCCTTGCTCTGACGCACAAGGCCGCCTATCGCGAGCCCTTCGCGCCTTTGGCTCCCGGTGTTGAATTTGTGCCGCCCAACGACATCGCGGCGCTCGAGGGCGCAATGGGCGACGATGTGGCGGCCCTCGTCATTGAGCCGATCCAGGGCGAGGCGGGCGTGGTGCCTCTGACACAGGAGTACATTCAAGCCGCGCGCGACCTGACGGCGCGGTACGGCGCCCTGTTCATCGTCGACGAGGTTCAGACGGGCATCGCCCGCACGGGTCAGTGGCTCGCGATGCACGCTCACGGGATCGCTCCCGACGTCGTCACACTCGCAAAGGGCCTTGGAGGAGGCTTCCCGATCGGTGCTGTCGTCGCGTTCGGCCCCAAGGCGGCAACGCTGCTCACCGCGGGCCAGCACGGCAGCACCTTTGGCGGCAACGCGCTCGCCTCTGCCGCCGCGCTCGCGACCCTCGACGCGATCGAGTCGCGCGGGCTCCTCGCACACGTCAAAGCGATGGGCGAGTGGCTCAAGGAGACCATCGGGGCTCTTCCTGGCGTCGCAGAGGTGCGGGGCGAGGGGCTCTTGCTTGGCATCAGGCTCGAGGCAGAGATCTCGGCAGAGGTTGCCGCGGCGGGTCTTGAAGCAGGCTTCATCATCAACCCGCCCAACGCAGACACGATTCGTCTCGCGCCATCCCTCACGCTCACACGCGAAGAGGCCGCCCCGTTTGTCGCATGGCTTTCCGACTATCTGGCCGTTCGGCCCGCCCCAAACCCGGCCGTCGAACAGGAGGCATGATGGTGCGCCACTTCTTGAGGGATGACGACCTCACGGCTGCCGAGCAGCGCGAGGTGCTCGAGCTTGCCATGGCGTTCCGTGCAGACCGCTACTTGCACCAGCCCTTTGCGGGTCCGCAAGCGGTCGCGATCATCTTTGACAAACCGTCGACCAGGACGCGCGTTTCCTTTGCCACGGGCGTGGCAGAACTGGGCGGCTATCCGCTCGTTCTCGATGCGGCGTCGTCCCAAATGGGCCGAGGAGAGTCGGTCGCGGACACCGCACGTGTCCTTGGGCGACAGGTGAGCGCGATCGTGTGGCGCACCTTTGGTCAGGATCGTGTCGTGGAGATGGCGGCCCACGCGGGCGTGCCCGTCGTCAACGCGCTCACGGATTCGTTCCACCCGTGCCAGATCCTCGCGGACCTCGCGGCGATCGCGGACGCTCGCGGCGGGGTTGACGCGCTTGCGGGGCTGACGCTGTCGTACGTCGGAGACGGTGCCAACAACATGGCGCACTCGTACCTCTTGGGCGGTGCGCTCGCGGGAATGCACGTGCGCATCGGCGCGCCAGACGACTACCTGCCTGACGAGCGCATCGTGCTCGATGCCAAGAAGCTCGCGGCCGAACGCGGCGGCTCAATCCAGGTCACGACTGACCACGACGACGCCGTCACTGGAGCCGACATCATCGCGACCGACACGTGGGTGTCGATGGGCGACGAGGCACAATCGGGCGACAGAATCGGACACTTCGACGCCTACCAAGTGAATGCCAGGACCCTTGAGTTGGCTGCACCTGGCGCGCAAGTGCTGCACTGTTTGCCCGCGTATCGCGGCAAGGAGATCACCGCCGAGGTGATCGACGGTCCCCAAAGCATCGTGTGGCTCGAGGCTGAGTACCGCCTCCATGCGCAGAAGGCGCTGCTCACGTGGCTCGCTTCGCGGGCAGGGGAGTGAGGATGAGCCCCACGATCCCTGCCACCAAGGCGGCGCGCCAGGCGCTGATTGCCAAGATCATCGAGACCGAGGGCATCGGCTCTCAGGGCGACCTCGCACAGCGTCTCGAGGCCGAGGGGATCTCGGTCACGCAGGCGACCCTGTCGCGCGACCTGGTCGAGGTGCGTGCGGTCAAGGTGCGTGACGCGCGCGGCCGCATGGTCTACACGACTCAAGCGGCCATGGAGGAGTCCCAGGACACCGGTGTACGACTCAACCGCATGTGCGCCGAGCTGGTTCACGCGACGGACGGCTCGGGCAACATAGCGATTCTGCGCACTCCCTCAGGTGCCGCCCAGTTCCTCGCGAGCGCGATCGACGGCCACGACGACCCCGACGTGGTGGGCACCGTTGCAGGCGACGACACGGTGTTCGTGATCTCTCGCGACGTTGACGGAGGCGTCCGCCTCGCTCAGAAGTTTCTCGACCGCGCGAGCGGCGCACTGAACTAGCCCACAGACACGACAGAAAGTGAATCATCACATGACCGAACGCATCGTCCTGGCCTACTCAGGCGGCCTCGACACCTCCGTAGCTATCGGTTGGATCGCCGACGCGACAGGCGCTGAGGTGGTGGCCGTTGCGGTCGACGTGGGCCAGGGAGGAGAAGATCTCGAGGTCATTCGCCAGCGCGCTCTCGACTGTGGCGCTGTCGAGGCCTATGTGGCCGATGCTCGCGACGAGTTCGCGAACGAGTACTGCATGCCTGCCCTCAAGGCAAACGCGCTCTACCACGACAAGTACCCGCTCGTCTCGGCGCTCAGCCGCCCGGTCATCGTCAAGCACATCGTGAAGGCGGCGCGCGAGTTTGGGGCGACGACGATGGCTCACGGCTGCACGGGAAAGGGAAACGACCAGGTGCGCTTCGAGGTGGGAATCGCCTCGCTCGCGCCGGAGCTCAAGTGCATCGCGCCAGTGCGCGACCTCGCCCTGACGCGTGACAAGGCGATCGACTACGCCGAGCGTAAGAACCTGCCGATCGCCACCACCAAGAAGAATCCGTTCAGCATCGACCAGAACGTGTGGGGCCGCGCCGTCGAGACAGGGTTCCTCGAGGACATCTGGAATGCCCCCACCAAGGACGTGTACGACTACACGGACGACCCGTCCTTCCCTCCGGTCCCTGACGAGGTCATCATTCGCTTCGAGCGAGGCATCCCCGTGGCGATCGACGGCCAGGCGGTGACGCCTCTGCAGGCGATCGTGGAGATGAACAGGCGCGCCGGTGCCCACGGCATCGGCCGTATCGACATCGTGGAAGACAGGCTGGTTGGCATCAAGAGTCGGGAGATCTACGAGGCTCCCGGCGCGATTGCCCTCATCGAGGCGCACCGCGAGATGGAGAACGTCACCATCGAGCGCGAGCAGGCGCGGTACAAGCGCGTCATTGGTGAGAAGTGGACCGAGTTGGTCTACGACGGCATGTGGTCCAGCCCGCTCAAGAAGTCGCTCGACGCGTTCATCGAGTCGACGCAGGAATACGTCACTGGCGAGATTCGCATGGTGCTTCACGGCGGCACCGCGGTAGTCACCGGCCGCCGCTCCGACGTCGGACTTTACGACTTCAACCTCG
>JAYTGI010000213.1:0-5035 GCA_043733605.1 Demequina sp.
CTACTGGCGCGCCGTCCGCTTTTGCCCCCACGACGGGTGCTCCCGCCACGGATGTCCAAACGACGCACACCGGCGTCTCGGGTGCCGCAAGCGCGGCCGGCGCGGCGGCACGTTCCGTCGCTGGCTCGCTCGGCCTCGGCCGGCTCAAGGGCGTCGCCACCGAAATGGTGAACGCGAAGGACACCAAGGTGCCGATTCCGGGCGCGCCACGCAAGGTGCGGGTGTTGGTGTCGCGCGTCGACCCGTGGTCCGCCCTCAAGATCGGCTTCTTGGTGTCGATCGCCTTCGGAGTCATGACCGTGGTGGCGGTTTGGATTCTGTGGAACACGCTCAACCAGATGGAAGTGTTTGTGACCATTCAGGAGTGGGTCTCCAAACTGTTCACGCCGGACCAAGAGGTCAATATCCTGCAGTTCTTCGCACCCTCGAAGGTGATGTCGGCCACCGTTCTGGTCGCCGTGGTGAACGTTGTGCTGATTTCTGGGCTGTCCGTGATCGCGGCCTTTATCTACAACATGATTTCTCGTGTGGTGGGCGGCGTGTACATGACGCTCACCGACGACTAAGCGGCGTCCCAACGCGTGACGTCTCGGGGTTGGTGAGGCGCGCGCGCGTGCGGTATCTTGGTTGGTCGCGGCTCCGGCCGCTTCAGGGCCCATAGCTCAGGCGGTTAGAGCGCTTCGCTGATAACGAAGAGGTCGGAGGTTCAAGTCCTCCTGGGCCCACACCCCCGTCTCGTCAGCAGTGTTGCCGACGTTGCGGTGGGTATTCCTTTCCCGGCCGATGGCCGTCCGGGGCCTTAGCTCAATTGGTAGAGCGCCTGCTTTGCAAGCAGGAGGTCGGGGGTTCGATTCCCCCAGGCTCCACATATTGCCTGGTAGACATCGGTATGGGTGTCCCGGCTGTGAAACCCGTGACCTTTCTGTGGCTGTTCTTGACGCAGTTCCATCAATTGACGCGAGGTGCCGACCGTGGACGACCGTTGGCGTTGACTGGAATCCAAGTGGCGAATATGGCGGCACAGCGACCCGGAGGCTAGAAGCAGAGTTTTCGCGACCTTATGCGACGTGTGTCCTGTTGGTCGCGACGAAGCCGCGCGTCGAGTTTCATGGCAGAAGGAGCCGTGGTCGCGTTGCGTCTGCGCTCACGGTCCGCGGGTGTGCAGGCGGTGAAGGTCGTTTATCAGACACGAACCTGCACTGTCGACGTGCCACCGGCGGGACCGGGGTCTCTCACACTGACCGAGCGCGACTTCGTGGAGATTTTGGCATAGCATGTCATCAGACAAATAGCGTCGCATCTTGATGATACTTAGCACTTAACGGTGCGATGTGGCCTGTTCAGACAGAAATCATCGGGTCAATAGAGGCCCGACCCTACCCCGATCGAGGCGAGCTATGGCCAGAATTACCGACGTCGATGTGGTTGACGTGCGTTTCCCGACGTCGCTGACGGCAGACGGATCGGACGCCATGAACAAAGACGGCGACTATTCCGCCGCCTACGTCATCCTCCGCACCGACGACCCGGCGCTGAGTGGGTACGGCTTCACTTTCACGATCGGCCGCGGCAACGACCTTTGTGTTTCGGCAGCCGAGCAGCGAGCCTTGCCCTTGCTCGGACGCGATATCGCAGAGATCGTCCGCGATCCGGGCGCGATCTACCGCGAGCTTCAGTCCGATTCCCAATTGCGCTGGCTCGGGCCCGAGAAGGGCGTGATCCATCTCGCTCTAGCCGCAGTCATGAACGCTGTCTGGGATCTGGCGGCTCGAGTCGCGAAGAAGCCCCTCTGGCGCCTGCTCGCCGAGATGACGCCGGAGCAGCTGGTCGACGCAGCCGACCTCAGATATCTCTCCGACGCTCTCACCCGCGATGAGGCCCTCGACATTCTGCGCGCCCTCGAACCGACAAGGCGTGAACGAATCGCTCAGCTGGAGAACACCGGATACCCGTCGTATACGACATCGGCTGGCTGGCTCGGCTACTCCGACGACAAGTTGCGAAGGCTCTGTCAGGAGGCGGTGGACTCCGGCTACAAGCACATCAAATTGAAGGTCGGCGCGAACCTCGAAGACGACATTCGTCGCTGTTCGATCGCCCGTGAGGTGATCGGCTACGACGCCCATCTCATGATCGACGCGAACCAGGTGTGGGATGTGCCGCAAGCCATCGACTGGGTCACTGCGCTCGCCGAATTCAAGCCGCTCTGGATCGAGGAACCCACGAGCCCCGATGACGTGCTTGGGCACGCGGCCATCCGCAAGGCGGTAGCACCGATCGGTGTCGCGACGGGCGAGCATGGCATGAACCGGGTTTTGTTCAAGCAGATGTTCCAGGCCGAAGCGATCGATTTCTGTCAGCTCGATTCGGCCCGGCTCGGTAGCGTGAATGAGATACTCTCGGTGCTCCTCATGGCCGCCAAGTTCGGGGTGCCGGTGTGCCCGCATGCCGGAGGTGTCGGCCTGTGTGAATTGGTGCAGCACCTGTCGATCTTCGATTTCGTAGCGGTTTCAGGAAGCCTCGATGGCCGGGTCACCGAATACGTTGACCACCTCCACGAGCACTTCGTCGCCCCGTGCATCGTCGATGGCGGTGCGTACGTGCTGCCCACAGAGCCGGGCTACAGCGCCGAGATGTACGAGTCTTCCCTCGCCGAGTTCTCGTTCCCGAACGGCAGCTTTTGGGCTGGTCGGCGCGAGACGACGAAGGCCGAAGCGCTCGAGCTTTTGGCGTAACGATCCGATGGTGTCTGTATCTTCTCCACTCGTCGACGCGCACGTCCATATCTGGGATCCCCGCGTACGCCGTCATGCGTGGCTTGACAGCGAACCACGCTTGAACCGTCCGTTCCTTCCGGGGGACATCGATCGCGGGTCGAGTGGTGTCACGAAAATGATCTTCGTTCAGGCCGATTGTGCTCCGGATCAGGGCCTGGATGAAGCCGCATGGGTGGCGGGACTGGCCCCGACGTGGCCCGAACTTGCTGGCATCATTGCTTTCGCGCCTCTCGAGGCAGGGTCGGTATTGGACGATCACCTCGACGAGCTCGGCGATCTGCCGCTCGTGGTGGGGGTGCGGAGGCTGCTTCAAGACGAACCAGAAGAGTTCTTCGAGGACGTCCGTGTCACAGCAGGGCTCCAAGCGGTCGCGCGGCACGGCCTTGTGTTCGACGCTTGTGTCAGGCACCATCAGCTTCGCGCGTTGTCGGCATTGCTCGAGCGGGTTCCCGAGGCCACGGTCGTGCTCGACCATCTCGGTAAGCCAGCCGTCGCCGACGCTGATCCGGCTGGATTCGACAGGTGGCGACGCGACCTCACCAGACTTGCGGCCAATCCCCGCGTGTTCGTCAAACTCTCTGGGCTCGCCCCGGAAGCGGATCCGTCGCAGTCATTTGCGTCGGTTTCGAGGCAATACCTCGATGCGGCCGTCGAGATCTTCGGCACCGAACGCGCGATGGCCGGCAGCGACTGGCCCGTCTCGGCGAACGCCCCGCATCCATTGGCCTACGACGAATGGTTCGATCTTGTGCTCTCGCCCTTTGCCAGGGCCGAGAGCGGGAGAGATCGCGGAGACGTGGCGTGGCGAACGGCGTCTCGCGTCTACGGTCTGCCTTGCTGACTCGCAGCGTGCACGCACGACACCGCACTCATCGAATCAACATCGAAGAAAGCCTCACATGACCGCAGCAACGACACCCGCAGAGTTTGCCCCTCGCCTACTAGGCCTCGAAGGGTCAACGGCTGTCGTCACCGGTGCAAGTCAGGGCATCAGCCTCGCAATCGCCGAGGCACTGGCGATGGCGGGCGCTTACGTCATCGGCGTGAGGCACGACATGGCGGAGGGCGCGCGTGATGCGCGCACCGCGTTCATCCTGTCGCGCAAGGTGGGGCGCACGATGCTCGAGCGCGGCTCGGGCAAAATCGTCAACGCCGTGTGGATGCTGAGTTTCCAAGGTGGGATCAACGTTCCCGGCTGCGCCGCATCGAAGTCTGCGAACGCGGGTCTCACCAAAGCCCTGGCAAACGAGTGGGCCGCGGGTGGCGTCAACGTCAACGCGGTCGCGCCTGGCTACGTCGCAACAGCAAACACCTATGACTTGCGTGAGGACGCTGAGCGCAACAAGCCGATTCTGGACCGCATCCCTGCTGGCCAATGGGCCGAGGCCTCCGACATTGCAGGCGCCGTCCTGTTCCTTTGCTCGCTCGCCGCGTCGTGCATCCATGGCGCCATCTTGCCCGTCAGCGGCGGTTGGCTGGCCAGCCAAGTGCGCCGATTCCCCGGCCCGTGAGGGCTCCAAACTGGAAAGGACTGCTGTGAAAATCACTATCACCGAATGTGACCATGACGCGTTCGACATCGAGCACGCCGTAACCGACCCCGCTGGAGTGGAGCTCATGCTCGCCCAGTCGCGTAATGCTGCGGAGGTCATCGCCAACGCCGCTGGCGCCGAGGGGATCCTCGTGCAGTACGCGCAGATCACCGCGGCGGTCATGGATGCGCTTCCCGATCTCAAGGCCATCGGCCGCTACGGCGTGGGCGTCGACTCCGTCGATGTGGCCGCGGCCACCGCGCGTGGGATCGCGGTGTGCAACGTGCCCGACTACGGCACCGAGTCCGTCTCCGACCACGCGATTGGCCTGGCATTGGCGGCGGCTCGCGGGATTCCGCGGCTCGACCGCGGCCTGCGCGCGGGCAACTTCGACCTCGTCGCCGTGCGTCCGCTTTTCCAGACTCGCGACCGGGTGTTCGGCGTGATCGGGCTGGGTCTGATCGGCACGGCCACCGCGCGCAAGGCGGCGGGCCTTGGCTATGAGGTCATCGGCTACGACGTCGCCGCCGATCCGAACGCAGAGACGTTCCATAGCGTGCGATCTGTGAGCCTTGACGAGCTGCTCGAGCGTTCGCAGGTGGTCTCGCTTCACACTCCGTTGACCGAGCAGACGCGCGGGATGATCGGCACCGCCGAGTTCGCGCGCATGCGTTCGGACGCGATTCTGGTCAACACCAGCCGCGGTGGGGTTGCCGATACGGACGC
>JAYTGI010000214.1:0-1685 GCA_043733605.1 Demequina sp.
AAGACGCCGAGCTCTCGCTGACGCACTGCATCCATCACCTGCTTGGGAGACGCAAAGAGTCTGCGCTCGATCGCTTGTGTCGCTCCGATGCGCCGATGCTCCGCTGCGGAACTCGCAATCGCAGGAAGCCTGCGGATCAGGAGGGCAGGGACCACGAGCTCGGCGAGAGCAATGCGGGGTGCGTTTTGCGCAATCCGGACAGGCACCCTGACGATCGCTGACAGGGGGACCATGATCGCAAGCAGGGGCACGAGCCATAAGGGCGCCCACGCGAACGCATGGTGCCAATCGCTGACGCGTCTGCGGGCGTGAGTCGACGCGCGCCCCTTTCCTGCGGACCTGGCGCCATACAACGAGGCTTGAGCGTGTCGAACGAGGGCCGATGGCTCAACGACGACATCGAGCCCACTCGCCCATGCCCTTCTGCAAAACTCAAGGCTGTCGCCGAATCCGCCGTACCCTCGATCGACGCCTCCGAGCCGCTCGAACGCCTCGCGCCTGACGAGCGCTCCTGCGAGCGACACTGCCAAGACGTCCTCGCGCCAATCGTGCTGGCCCTGATTGATGTCGTCCTCGACCACGAGCGGTATGCGCCTCGCACCTATTCGCGAGACCGTGGTGCCGAGGTTGACCAAGCGGGAAGAATCGCGCCATCGCACGTGGGCCGCACCGACGATTGCCGCGCGCGGGCGTTTGCCGATGGTCGCCACGAGCTTGCCAAGGGTGTCGGGGGCGGGGGCGACATCGTCGTGAAGAAGCCATAGGAGCTCGCCGTCGCGCGCGGGTTGCGCCTCGAGCAGCTCGTCGATTGCCGCGGCGTATGTGTCGACGAACGACGTGAAAATGTTCACATCGAGACCGAAGAGGTCAGGAGGGCCTGCGCCATCGACCAGGACCAGGTGGACCACAGACGGCGCGTACTCTGACGCCGCGATTGCGGCTAGCGCAGTGGGGAGATAGTCAGTGCGACCGTCGGTGGCCAGCACGGCCCTCACGAAGGGCGTGCTCATGAAGCGTGTAGGGTCCGCCGGGGCACCCTAGACCGCGCGGCGCTTGAGCTTGCGACGCTCCCGCTCGGACAGCCCGCCCCAGATGCCAAAGCGCTCGTCATGAGCCAGGGCGTAGTCGAGGCACTCGGAACGCACGTCGCAAGAGGTGCACACCTTTTTGGCCTCGCGTGTCGATCCACCCTTTTCGGGGAAGAATGCCTCAGGATCGGTCTGCGCACAGAGCGCGCGATCCTGCCACCCCAGGGGACCATCGCTTTCCACCGAGAAGATGTCGACGACCGAGGCCATCGTGACCTTGGTGCCCGCATCGGACGGCAGGGAGCCCGTATACAAATTCCACATGTACTCGTCCTCCGATCGACGCCGGGGTGTACCCCGCTCGCATTGAATTACACCGGTGTAATCCGCGTCCGTCAAGTCGAATGTAGCGCACACGGCGTGTCGATGCACGAAAAAGAGTGTTCAGGCCCAACCAATTCGCCTTTCCAATCGTTGTGAGGGTGAGTCACGTAGACTATGAGCCTGATGCAAGCTGGGGAGAACATCCATGACCGAACAGACCGACGTCCACATCAGGCACGCCGCTAAGAGGCCTGGTCACCCCGTTTTGAAGGGCATCACGTGGCTCGTGGCGGCCGCAGCGGGCTTTGGCCTCGTCTACGTGCAAGCAAACAA
>JAYTGI010000215.1:0-5003 GCA_043733605.1 Demequina sp.
GATCGACGACTCCGCGGCGGGGCTGTACCTGTGGGCCACTCGTGGCGAGGATGCGTGGCAGAGCGTGGCATGGTTGGCAGAGCGTGGCGTCGTTGTCGCTCCAGGGTCGTTTTACGGCCCGCTCGGTGCGATGCATGTGCGCGTGGCGCTCACCGCTTCGGATGAGCACATCGAAGCGGCGGCCCTTAGGCTCGTAAACGAACAGTAAACTTGGACCCAAGCGACGGTCTGTGGCACAGTCGCTCGCGGTGCATCAAAGGAGGACACATGTCTCACGTCAAGGACGCGCGGCTTACGGTCGATGGTTCAACGAGTGAACTTGAGATCGAGCGCGCGACGATCGGCAACGATGGCGTCGGCGTGTCGAACCTCCTGAAGGACACGGGCCTCGTGACCGTCGATCCCGGTTTCATGAACACGGCATCCTGCTCGTCCGCCATCACGTATATCGACGGCGACCTTGGGGTCTTGCGCTACCGCGGCTACCCGATCGAGCAACTCGCCGAACACTCGACGTTCCTCGAGGTGGCGTACCTGTTGATTCATGGTGAGCTGCCCAATTCCGACCAGCTGATGTCATTCAATAACCGCGTCGCTCGTCACATGCACGTCCACGAAGGCATCAAGTCGTTTCTCAACGCGTTCCCGCGTGAGGCCCACCCGATGGCGGTGCTTTCAGGCGCTGTGAGCGCGCTCAGCACGTTCTATCCGGAGTCCGTAGGTCGCGGCGAGTATGAGATCGAGTTGGCAACAGTCCAGCTGCTTGCCAAGACCGCAGTTGTCATCGCGTACCTGCAACGCCGAGTCACAGGCGGCGAGCTCATTCAGCCGCGGCCGGGTGGCCTGTACGTCGACGAGTTCATGCGCATTGCCTTCTCTGGCCAGGATGGGGAGCTCGACATCGACCCCACCGTGCGTCGCGCTCTCGACCTGCTTCTCATCCTTCACGCCGACCACGAGCAGAACTGCTCCACGTCGACGGTGCGCATCGTCGGCTCGTCTCAAGCGAACATATACGCCTCAGTCTCGGCGGGCATCGGCGCCCTATCGGGCCCCCTTCACGGTGGTGCCAATGAGGCCGCGCTCAAGATGTTTGATCAGATCAAGGAATCGGGCGACACCGTCGAGCAGTTTGTGGCGAAGGTCAAGGACAGCTCCGAGGGTGCAAGGCTCATGGGCTTTGGCCACCGCGTCTACAAGTCCTACGACCCGCGCGGCACCGTGGTCAAGAGGGTCGCCGACATGGCACTCGAGCAGCTGGGCGGCAACAACGAGACGTTCGACATGGCCAAGCGCCTCGAGGAGATCGCCTTGAGCGACGACTACTTCATAGAGCGCAAGTTGTACCCCAACGTCGACTTCTACACCGGCCTCGTGTACTCCGCCATGAAGTTCCCGGTGCCGATGTTCACCCCACTGTTCGCGCTCGGCCGGATGCCAGGCTGGATCGCCCATTACCGCGAGATGATGAACGACCCGCGCACCAAGATCGGCCGTCCGCGTCAGATCTACACGGGAGTCGTCGAGCGCGACTACGCGGAGATGGACCAGCGCTAACTCGTCCGACGACGATTGGCTTGTCCGACGACGATTGGCTTGTCCGACGACGCCTAGCTCGTTTTCACCGCAACGTGGATCCCCGGGTAGGCGTCCCATTCCGGAGTGTGATTGCCCTGAACCCAGCTTCCGTCACGGTTCCAGAGCGAGCCTCGGGAGTCCGCCCACTCGATCCCTGTGGTTGACGCGGTCGCGATAGCCCACGACTGAAGCCTTTTCAGCGACTGATCGGTAGCGTCGGGAGGCTTCACGCCAAGCACCGTCGTGTCGCCATCTGACTCAAGCACCTCGACCACGTATCCGGCGTCGGGAAAATCGAGCGCAACGCGGTCGGAGAAGGCCTTCGCCGTGGTGACGTCGGGCGTTTTCAGTTCGCACGACACAGTGCCCTCCACGCCGCCCAGTCCGTTGGCCCACGCACGGCCCTCGGCCTCGTGGTCCGCGTACGCCTCTGGAAACCCTGACCGCTGCACGGCTTGCGCCGCATCGGTCACCCGCAGGCCTTCCCAGCCTTGGACCTTGGCGAGCGCCACGTAGAACATCGTCGCCGAGTAGCGGACGTCCATGATCTGCTCCACGGTGCCCCAGCCTTGGGACGTCCGTTGTTGGAAGAGACCAACGGAATCGCGATCGCCATGGTCGAGGTTGCTTAGGCCCGACTCCTGGATCGCGGTCGCTACCGCGATCGTGACGCCCTTCTCGTCGAACCCCTGCGCCCAGCCGACGGTAGAAATGATGGCCACGTTGTCGGTCCGCTCAGCGCTACGCGAGTATTGGACGCTCTGAGTAGAAACGGTGCAGCGGTTGGAAGGCGGGGCCGCGGTGTAACGCGAGTAGACCCCAGGCCCCCACAACACGGCGACAGTCGTGACGCCCAGGAATGCGGCGGTCGCGATGACCGCACCGGTGCGAGCCATCGACTAGTTCACGTGCAGCGCGGCGTTGAGCTCGATACCGACGCCCTCACGCTGCACGGCCTCGAGCGCGCCCGTTAACGAGTTCCTGCGGAACAGCAGGCCATCCCGCCCTGACAGTTCGCGCGCCTTGACGACCACTGGCTTGCCCCTGGCGTCCTTCTGGCCCACCAGCAGCACCTTGGAACCCGCGGTGAGGTACAGGCCCGATTCGACGATGCAGTCGTCCCCCAATGCGATTCCAAGGCCCGCGTTCGCGCCCAACAGTGACCGCTCGCCGATCGTGATGACTTCCTTGCCGCCACCAGACAGCGTGCCCATGATTGAGGCCCCTCCACCGATGTCGGAGCCGTTGCCGACTGTCACTCCTTGAGAGATGCGCCCCTCGACCATCGACGTGCCTAGCGTGCCGGCGTTGTAGTTCACGAAGCCCTCGTGCATCACGGTGGTGCCCTCCGCAAGGTGCGCGCCGAGGCGAACTCGGTCGGCATCGGCGATGCGCACTCCGGAGGGGACGACGTAATCGACCATGCGGGGGAACCTGTCGATGCCGAACACGACAAGGTGCTTTCCGAACGCTCGGAAACGCGTGCGAGTGGCCTCGAAGCCCTCGATCGCGCACGGCCCTTCGGATGTCCACACCACGTTGGGCAACACCCCGAAGATGCCTTCGAGGTTCACCCCGCGAGGCTTGACGATTCGGTGCGAAAGCAAGTGCAAGCGCAAGTAGGCGTCGGGCACCGTCTCGGGGGCGTCGTCCGTGTCGATGTCGACAAGGAGCAGCTCGATCGACGTGTGACGCAACTCGTCCGATCGGACCGCCGCCTCCAGGGCCCTGGGCGGCAAGGGGTTCTCGGGAGCCTCGCCGAGGGCGGGTGATGGGTACCACGTGTCGAGGGTATTGCCGCTGCCGTCGATGGTCGCGAGCCCGTAGCCGTGCGCTTTCATGGGCGCAAGCCTACGGCCCCGGGCGCCCTACAGTGGCCCCATGGAGCAGGAGTGGGATCCCGACGAAGAAGTCCCGCGGGCGCCGCGTCGCGGTGAGTACGTTCCACCGCCGTGGTTCGAGAGGGACGAGGCATCCGCGCAGGAGGACGCTGGTGAGGCCGTGCCCGCCAAGCGCTTGTCGCGGGAGCGCATACTAGGCGCGCTGGCCCTGGCACTCCTGATCATCTGGGTGCCGCTCGAATTCGTGATCGACTACCGCTCCAGGGCCGACGCCTTGGAGCGTGTCGACATGACCCTGGGTTTCGTCTGGGCCGTGGTGATCGAGGCGCTTGCCGTGTGGGGCCTGATTCGCGTGCTCACGCGCCGATAGGATCGGGGCATGTGGTTGTCAGTGGTGCCTGGAGCACCTGTCGAAGACCTGGCGAGCGCCCTCATTGACATTCCCTCCGTCTCTGGCGACGAGCGTGCCATTACGGACCAGATCGAAGCGGTCCTTCGAGGGGTTCCTCACCTGGAGGTGCTTCGTTTGGGAAACGCCCTGGTGGCGCGCACCGCGCTCGGGCGGGCGGAGCGAGTGATCGTCGCGGGCCACGTCGACACGGTTCCCATCAAGGACAACGTCCCGTCGAAGCGTTCCGAAGACGGCGAGTGGATCATCGGCCGCGGATCGGTGGACATGAAGTGCGGGATCGCCGTGCAACTTGCGCTCGCGGTCGAACTGTCGTCGCCGACCCGGGACGTCACGTGGGTGTTCTACGACCAAGAAGAGGTCGAGGAGCCCCGCAATGGACTGGGCAGAATCGCGCGCGAAAGGCCCGAATTGCTCGAGGGAGACTTCGCGATTCTTGGCGAGCCGACGTCGGCCGTCATCGAGGGTGGTTGCAACGGGACGCTCCGTGTCGAAGTGACAGTTCACGGCAAGGCGGCCCACAGCGCGCGGTCGTGGAAGGGCATCAACTCGATCCATGGGGTCGCACCGTTTCTGGCCGTTCTCGCCGCGTACGAGCACGAAGACGTCGAGGTGGACGGGCTGATCTTCCGTGAGGGTGTCAACGCGGTGGGGATCAGAGGGGGCATCGCCGGCAACGTCGTTCCCGATGCGTGCACGGTCACGATCAACTACCGTTTCAGCCCAGCGTGGACCATCGATGGGGCCAAGGCCCGCGTCGAGAGGCTCATCACGACCGCCTTCGAAAGCGCGCCGGCGCCCAGCGGCCAGTCCGTGACGTGGAATTTCACCGACGAGGCGGCGGCCGCGAGGCCGGGCCTCGACGCGCCCATGGCAATTGCCTTCGCGGACGCCGTCGCGGCGACTGGGGCGCCCGCGCCACGGGCCAAGCTCGGGTGGACGGACGTCGCTCGCTTTGGTCAGTTGGGGATCCCCGCTGTGAACTTCGGACCGGGCGATCCCGAGAGGGCGCACGCTGATGATGAGCGGTGCCCCGTCGAGGACATCCGCAAGTGCCACGAGGCATTGCGTGACTGGCTTACCGCGCCGGTTTCGTAAGTCAACTCGGTTGACCGCCCGCTCGCGGGCATGAAGGAGGAACGCGTGAAGGACTACCACAGGGGCCCGGTGCTCCT
>JAYTGI010000216.1:0-12904 GCA_043733605.1 Demequina sp.
AGGAGCACCTGAGACTGTTGGACCGCCTTGCGTGCGACGGCGAGGTGGTCGGGACCTCCCACGAGGCTTGCGGCAGAGGGGTCAGGATAGGGATTCGCAAACACCTCCATCTCAAACTTCACGGTGAGGATGCGGCTCACCGCCTCGTCGATTCGTTCCACCGAGACGGCGCCGCTGTCGACGGCCTTGGCGAGCGCCGTCTGGAAGGCAACGCCGTCGTAGGGGGTCATCACCATGTCGACGCCCGCGTTGACGCACTGCACGATCGAGTCGTCGTAGTTCGAGGGATTGATCTGGTCGCAACCCGCCCAGTCGGAAACCACGAAGCCGGTGAAGCCCAGTTCTCCACGAAGCGTGTCCGTGAGCAGCGCCCCGTCCCCGTGCGTCTTCTGCCCACCCCACGATGAATATGTGGCCATCACGGACTGGGCCCCTGCCTCAAGTGCCGCCTTGTAGGGCGGAAGGAGGGTGTCGGCTAACAGCGCGGCGTCCGCGGGTGTATTGCCCTGATCGAGGAGGTACGGCTTGACAATGTTCTGAGTCGACGAGCCATAGATGGTGGAGCCGTCGCCCACGAAGTGCTTCGCTGTGCCGAGCACTGCCGAGGGGTCGCTGAGCGTGGGCGACTGCAGGCCCTGAATGTAGGCCGCGCCCAGGTTCGCGACAATCGACGGATCCTGCGAATAGGCCTCGTAGGTGCGGCCCCAGCGGATGTCGCTTGGGACGGCGAGCACCGGTGCGAAGTTCCAGCGGATGCCAGCGGCAGACAGTTCCTGGGCCGTCACCATTCCGATTTTCTTCATGAGCGCGGGATCGTTCGCGGCTCCCAGCCCGATTTGCTGAGGGAACACAGTCGCCCCGTACATTGCGCCAAAGCCATGGATGGCGTCGACGCCGTAGATGATGGGGATCCCCAAACGAGTGCCGTCGACGGCTTCCTTTTGGTGCGCAACGACCGCGGTCTTCCATGCCTCGACGTCGCCCTTACCGCCCACGCTTCCTCCCCCATGGAGAACACTGCCAAGGCCGAGGCTTGCGACGTCTCCTGTCTTGAGCGAGTTCTCTTCGACCTGGGTCATCTGCCCAAACTTCTCCGCCTCCGTCATCTGGCCTAGCAGAATGTCGACGCGCTTGTTGATTGGCAAGGACGGGTCAAGGTAGCTGCGATCGATACTGTCCGACGCCGTCGGGCTCGCTGTGGTGTTCACGTTGTCGGAGTCGGTGCATCCGGAGAGGAGCAGGGTGCCGGTCAGGGTCAGGGCAACGATCGCGTAACGCTTCATGCGTCGACCCTAACGGTGCCGGACCTGTGCACTGATCTACTTGAAGACGATGGTCCTATGCCCGTCGAGCAGCACCCTGTGCTCGGCATGCCAGCGCACAGCCTTCGCGAGTGCCCTGCGCTCGACATCGGCGCCGATCGCGGTGAGCGACTCTGGGGTGTGGGTATGGTCCACGCGCTCGACGTCTTGCTCGATGATCGGCCCCTCGTCGAGGTCGGCCGTCACGTAGTGCGCCGTTGCGCCGATGAGCTTCACTCCTCGGTCGTGCGCCTGGAGGTATGGGCGCGCGCCCTTGAAGCTTGGCAAGAAAGAGTGATGGATGTTGATGGCCTTGCCGCGCAAGGCCCCCGACAGTTCGGGCGACAGTATCTGCATATAGCGGGCGAGCACCACGAGTTCGACGTCCATGTGCTCGACGAGCGCCAAGAGTTCCGCTTCCGCCTCAGGCTTTGTCTGGGCGGTGATGGGGATGTGCACGAACGGCTTCTCGTAGAACTCGGCGTGCTTCTTGAGAGTGGGGTGGTTGCCCACAATGGCGACGATCTCGACGGGAAGCGTGCCCGCTCGCTCGCGGAAGAGGAGGTCGTTGACGCAGTGCGCGGCCGTGGACACCATGACGATGGTGCGCATGCGTCGGCCAGCGACGTCCAGGCTCCAGGTCATCGAGAAGCGCTCCGCAAGCGCTGCAATGGCGGGCTCGAGGGTCTCCCGCGACGCCGCGCTTGCGACCTCGACGCGCATGAAGAAGAGGCCCGTGTCAGGGTCCCCAAATTGCTGTGATTCGGTGATGTTGCCGCCATGCTCAGCGAGCACGCCCGTCACCGCGTGAACGATTCCCGCGCGGTCGGGACAGGAAAGGGACAACACCCATGCGGTCGATTCGTTGGACACGGGAACAACGCTAGTCGTGTTGAGGCGAAAATCCTGACACCATAGGCGTATGAGCGACGACCCCGACGTCCACATTGACCGGATCACCAAAAAGCATGCTGGCGAGTTGCTGACGATTCGTCGCGCGGCATTCGTTTCCGAAGCGCAGTTGTACAACGACCCGCACATCCCGGCGCTCACGCAGACGCTCGACGAACTGGCCGAGGACATCGAGCGCGACGACGTGGTGACGCTGGGCGCGTGGATGGGCCCGCGACTCGTCGGCTCCATTCGGGTGGGGATCGAGGACGACAAGGCGACGATCGGCAGGCTTGCCGTCGTGCCCGATCTGCAGGCCAGGGGCATCGGCACCCAGCTCCTCTTCGCGGTGCTGGGCTACCTGCCGGAGTCCACCAAGGAGGTCTGGGTCTTTACCGGCCAGAACTCCAAGCACAACATCGCGCTGTACAACAAGGCAGGCTTCGACCACCAGTTCGATGAGGTGTCTGGCGACCTGACGTACGCGTACCTGCGCAAGATTCTCGAGGCAGGGAACATCGTCGACGATAGCTAGCCCTCGCGTGAGGGGGAAAGAGGGGCATTGATGGCGATACACGAGGAAGAGGCGACGCGGCCTTCTAGCGGTGCGATGGGTTTAGCTAGCCTCATCACAGGCATAGCCGCGGTTTTTGCGTGCGGTCTGGGCATCATTGCGGGCCCAGTCGCCATTGTTCTTGGCATCATCTCGGGGCGGCGCGGCCGCTTCGGGGGCAAGGAAGTAGGCGGGATCGTCACGGGAGCATTTGGCTTCCTTGTCTCAGCGGGTGCAATCGTCGCGTTCGTTCTCTTTGCCGTGAGTGACCACGAGGACACGAACGTTCAGCCCACTGCGGCCCTCACGAGTTCCGAAGAGTCCGCGCAGCCGACGCCAGATTTGGTCTCGGGGGACATTCTTCTTACGGAGCAGGGAATCGCGGCATCCGCTTTTGACACCGCCTACGCGGCCTACTTCGACGCAAACGGCGTCTCGACGTCCTTTGAAGGCATGTACCAGGGAGATGCGATCGATACGCCTTGCTTCACAATGGACGGCGAGGCCTGGTGGGTCGTCCAGGGGTCTCCTGACGCTTGCGAGCCCGCGAGCGAGCTGTGGTGGGAGACGTTCAGTGGCACGGCGGAGCCCGAGATCAAGTTGTTCGGTTCCGGTGCAGCGGGGGCGGGAATCTCGTTTGAGGCATTGAAGACCGACTTCTTGATGACGACGTTCAACTCGACTGACCTTCAACCGGTTTCCGACTACGTGCGGGACAGCCTCCTGCCTGATAGCGGCGCCACCGACATCGTCGAGACGCCTGTCGAACTTGGTGGACTGCCCGCGGTCCAGTTCGACTGCACCATCGGCCAGATGGCGGCATACCGGCTCGACGTGGTGATGCTCCCACAGCCTCGCACTATCGATGACGGCACCGAAATCAGGGGTTTCATCATCCACGCGTACGACGAGGCCGAGTGGGTCTACAGGTCGGAAGACGTCTTCGCCCGCCTGGACAACACGCTCGTATGGAAGTAGCGGGCGTCTGGAAGTAGCGGGCGCCACGGGAGACCACTGCATCGGCGAGCCCACATCACGCCTTGCGGTATCCGGCATCGGATAGACTGCTGCTGTCGCGACTGGCGCACGCGGGTAACCGCGAGGAAGCGGCATGGTGGGCAGGCCCTCGGGCTTGGCCACCGACCACGGTCGTTCCGCCTGGGCCACGGTCGCCGATGAGATCACCTCGGCGCCGTGCGCGCCGAACGATGCGAAGGAACCGCGATGACCGAAGCCGGGACCCCCACTGCCACGCAGCAAATCATGAATGCACCGTTGGCGCAGATCGACCCAGAAATTGCCGCGGTCCTCGACCGCGAACTGGGACGCCAACGCGACTACCTCGAGATGATCGCGTCGGAGAACTTCGTTCCCCGCTCCGTGCTCCAATCTCAGGGCTCTGTACTCACAAACAAGTACGCGGAGGGCTACCCCGGCAGGCGCTACTACGGCGGCTGCGAAGAGGTCGACGTGGCCGAGGCCATCGCGATCGAGCGGGCCAAGACCCTGTTTGGCGCCGCTTACGCCAACGTTCAGCCCCACTCTGGCGCCACCGCGAATGCGGCGGTGCTGCACGCGCTCATCAGTAAGGGTCAGAAGATCATGGGCCTGTCGCTGGCCCACGGCGGTCACCTCACTCACGGCATGAAGCTCAACTTCTCCGGAAAGCTTTACGAAGTTGCTGCGTATGGCCTTGACAAGCAGACCCATCGCATCGAGATGGAGCAAGTGCGCGAGCAGGCGCTCGCCGAGCGCCCCGATGTCTTGATCGCTGGCTGGTCGGCCTATCCACGCCACCTGGACTTCGCCGCTTTTCGTGCGATCGCCGATGAGGTGGGAGCCAAGTTGTGGACCGACATGGCCCACTTTGCAGGCCTCGTCGCTGCGGGCCTCCACCCCAGCCCAGTTCCCTACTCCGACGTCGTGTCGACCACGGTCCACAAGACTTTGGGCGGCCCCCGCTCCGGCCTCATCGTGTCGCGCGACGAGGAGCTCGCCAAGAGGCTCAACTCTGCCGTGTTCCCCGGCCAGCAGGGCGGCCCATTGATGCACGTGATCGCCGCGAAGGCGACCGCGCTCAAGATCGCCGCCGGCCCGGAATTCAAGGAGCGCCAAGAGCGCGTCCTCGAGGGCGCGCGACTTCTTGCCGAACGGCTGACGGCGCCCGACGCGATCGCCGCTGGAATCAACGTTGTCACTGGTGGCACGGATGTGCACCTGGTGCTTGTCGACCTGCGCAACAGCCCGATCGATGGCCAGCAGGCGCAAGACCTGCTCCACGAGGTGGGCATCACTGTGAACCGCAACGCGGTTCCCTTTGACCCTCGCCCCCCGATGGTGACCTCTGGTGTGCGCATCGGCACCCCTGCTCTCGCCACACGCGGCTTTGCCGCGGCTGAATTCACCGAGGTGGCGGACATTATCGCCACGGCACTCAAGGGTGGTGCCGACATCGACGCCTTGAGAGCCAGGGTCAAGAAGCTGGCAGACGCCTTCCCGCTCTACCCTGGCCTGGTGCAGTAATGGCTCAGATTCTCGACGGCAAGGCGACCGCGGCGGCGATCAAGGCAGAGCTGGCCCAGAGGGTCGCGGTGCTGGCGGAGCGCGGCATCGTCCCTGGTTTGGGCACCCTGCTAGTCGGTGAAGACCCTGGCTCCACGTGGTACGTCAACGGTAAGCACGCCGACTGCGCCGAGGTGGGCATCGCCTCCTTGCGGGAGGACCTGCCGGTCACGGCAACCCAGGCCGAGGTCGAAGCCGCCGTCGACAGGCTCAACGCGAACCCAGAGTGCACCGGGTTTATCGTCCAACTCCCATTGCCGCCTGGCATCGACGTCAACAGGATTCTTGAGCGCATCGATCCCCTCAAGGACGCCGACGGTCTGCACCCCACCAACCTCGGCCGTCTCGTCTTGCGCGTCGGCGAGGACATTCATAGCCCGCTGCCGTGCACTCCCAAGGGAATCATCGAGCTCATCGAGAGGCACGGCCTCAACTTGGGTCGCAGGGACATCGTGGTGATCGGTCGTGGCGCCACGGTGGGGCGCACCATCGGCCTGCTGCTGACTCGCAAGGCCGTCAACGCCACGGTGACGCTATGCCACACCGGCACGGCCGACCTGGCCGAGCACACCCGAAATGCCGATGTGATCGTGGCCGCAGCGGGCGTCCCTGACATCGTCACGGCCGACATGGTCAAGCAGGGAGTGATCCTCATCGACGTGGGGGTATCGCGCGCGGTCGATCCCAAGACCGGCAAGGCTCGAGTCGTGGGAGACATCGCGGTCGAGGCGCGTGAGAAGGCCTCGTGGTACTCGCCCAACCCTGGTGGAGTGGGCCCCATGACCCGTGCGATGCTGCTTGCGAATGTGGTGGAGTCGGCCGAGCGCCAAGAGGGCTGAACGCGGGTCGGGCCGCGTCTGTAGGCTGTTCGCATGCGCATCGTCACCATTAATGTCAACGGGGTGCGGGCCGCCCTTCGCAAGGGCTTTCAGGAGTGGCTGGAAGACTCGGGGGCCGACGTCGTGTGTCTCCAAGAGGTGCGCGCGCCGGATGAAGCGGTGCGCGAGGCCTTCGCGGCAGGCTGGCACGTCGTTCACCAGGAGTGCGGGATCAAGGGCAGGGCGGGCGTCGCCATCCTGTCGAGGACCGAGCCGTCCGACGTGCTTGTAGGCGCCGAGGCACTGGGCGACGCCGCGAGCGCCGCTCCGCATACTGGTCGCTGGGTCGAAGCCACGATTGCCTCGCCCGCGGGCCCCGTGCGTGTCGTGTCGGTGTATGTCCACTCCGGCGAAGCGGGAACCCCCAAGATGGATTCCAAGTACGAGTTCCTGGAGCTCATGACCGCGCGTCTCACTGCGCTCCAGGAGACGTTCAAGCGGGTCGTGGTCATGGGAGACATCAACATCGCGCATACGCAGCACGACATTAAGAACTGGAAGGGCAACCTCAAGTCGGCAGGCTTCTTGCCCGAGGAGCGGGCGTATTTGGACGCCTGGGTTGGGTCGAGTTGGGTCGACGTCCACAGGGCGATCGAGGGCCTCCATGACGGCCCGTACACGTGGTGGTCCATGCGGGGCAAGGCCTTTGACACGGACACGGGCTGGCGGCTCGACTATCAGTTCGCGACGAGCGCGCTGGCCGATGCGGCAAGGTCTGCGCTTGTGGAACGCGCGGGCTCGTGGGACGCGCGTTGGTCGGACCACGCTCCGCTCACGGTCGAGTACGAGCTCAGTGCTGGTGAATAGACCTTAGAAGAAGGCGAAGCGTGGACGCGCGAGCCCTTGCTGCTGGAACGCGGCGTCGATGATCTTTGCGGCGCCGGCGGACTGTGAGCGACGTATCAGGGCGATGGCGGAGCCGCCGCCTCCCGCGCCGACGAGCCGCGCGCCCAACGCGCCCGCCCGGAACGCCGTATCGACGGCGAGGTTGAGTTCAGCACAGCTGACGTCGAGGTCGATCTCGAGCGAAGCGTGGGATCGATACATCGCCTTGCCGACCGAGACGAAGCGTTCGTGCGCGGGCGCTGTTCCCGTCAATTCGTCGAGCACTAGCTCGACGCGTTCATTTTCCGTAAAGATGTGCATGGCGCATTTGCGCAGCATGGGGTCGGCGATGGACTCGATCCGTGAAAGGCCTTTCGGTTCAGTGTGAAGTTCCCGCAGACTCGACACGCCAAGGGCGGTTGCTGCCGCGGCGGCGCTTGCCATCCGCTCCCGCACCATCGCCACTTGCCGTGTGGAGCGAACTCCTGTGTCGACTATGAGCAGTCCCAGCCCGTACTCGGCGAGCGTCAAAGGGCACGGTTGCGCGACCGGAGGCCGCGCACTGAAGTCCAAGTGGATCGCCTCGCCGGGCACGCATCGAAGGATCGTGTGTTGCGCCGCGCCCGCAGTTGCACTGCCCACCAAATCGTTTTCCGCATCCATGCAGACTTCGGCAAGTTCGGTGGCGCCGATGTCGGTGGGCAGGGCGAGGCCCCACACGGCGTTGACGGCGAGAGAAGTTGCCGCGGTCAGCGACGTCGACGAGCTGAGGCCCGATGAGATCGGCACGCACGAGGCGATGGCGATGTCCATGCCGCAGCCCGAATACCCGTGTTCTTGAAGTGACCAAAGCACTCCAGCTGGGTACGACATCCATTCGTCCTCGTCGCGCAGGTCTTCGAGCGATTCGAGGTCGCCCTCCCACACGGCGCGCGCGTTGTTCGCGTCGTGGAAAAGATCGGTGGTGATTCTGATGATCGAGTCGTCACGCTTTGTCGCCGCAACATAGGTGCGGTGGGGGATGACGGTAGAAAGGCAAACGCCGTTGCTGATGTCGGTGTATTCACCCACAAGGTTGACGCGGCCGGGCGCCGACCACGTGCCCTTGGCCTCGACTCCGAATGCGGAGACGAGGTTGGACCTTGCTCGCCTGGCGCCTTCCTCGCGCGACCATGCCGTCATCCACCGCGTATCAGTGTTGTCAGGCAAATCTGTCACGTTCACCATCATGCCAAAGGGTTGGCGGGTTGGTTTCACTTTCCGCGTGCCATGATGGGTTGAGGAACTGTAGTCGACTGAAGGAGTCTTGTCATGGCCGCTCGCACGCCACGCTCGTCTGCAATGCCAGAGCCGGTGCAGCCCCCAGAAGTTGCGGCCCCAGTGGCGGACGCAACCGTCGCGGATGCCCCCGTGGCCGCTGTTAGCCCCTCCGTGCTTGAGCGCCTGCGACGCAACCGCATGGGCGCCGTTCTCGGTGGTCTCGTCGTCGCGATCGCTGTGGCACTGCTGCTCTCCGTGCTTGTGCCGGTCTCGAACCTTTTGCTCGCGCTCGCGTTGCTTGGCCTTGCCGAGGCGTTCGCCGTGGGCTTCACCGTGCGGTACCTCTCGGATTGTCGCGGCCTGAGGCACCAGGTGACCGCCTTCGCGTTGGCTACGATCGGGGTGCACGTGTTGGCCACCACGGGAATGGTGAATCAGAAGTTCGGCGACCTGAGCGGGATTCTCTCTGGCGTTTTCGGTGGCTCACGAGGCGGCGGTGGATCTGGTCTCGGATGGGACGACGCGGTAGTGTCCGCACTTGCGACGCCCGCCTTCTCAACAGGGGCGATCGTGTGCGGACTCGTTGCCGCCATCATCGCAGGCTGGGGCGTGCGGGAAAGTGGCTACATTCACACGTAGCTTGGTCGCCACGTTGCCGTCGTCGGCGCCGCGTTGACTGGAGCGGAGTTGCCTGGAGCGGCGACCCGTCTGAACCTAGTGGTTGGCGCCGCTCACGGGGGTGACGGACAGCTTTCTGCCCGCCAGGCCCCTGCTTCGTGAAGTGAGTGAGCGCGCGATCGCGATCATCGCTTGCGCGGCTGCGGTCTCGGGGGCGCCTATGACGACGGGCATTCCGCTGTCGCCGCCCTCGCGAGTGGTGATCTCGAGAGGGATCTGACCCAAGAGAGGGACGGGAGTGCCGAGGGTCGCGGTCAGGCGATCGGCGACGCGCTGGCCGCCTCCCTCACCGAAGAGGTGGAGCCTTGAACCGTCGGGCTGTTCAAGCCATGCCATGTTCTCGATCACGCCCGCAACGGATTGTGAGGTCTGCGTCGCGATCGAACCGGCGCGCTCGGCGACTCCCGCGGCGGCAGTCTGTGGCGTCGTCACCACGACAAGTTCGGCGTGGGGGAGCAGTTGAGCCACGGAGATCGCGATGTCTCCCGTGCCGGGAGGCAAGTCGAGAAGAAGGACGTCGAGGTCGCCCCAGAAGACATCGGCAAGGAATTGTTCGAGCGCGCGGTGGAGCATAGGACCCCTCCACACGACGGGTTGTCCCTCGGGCACGAACATGCCGATACTGACCGTCTTGACGTCATGGGAAATCGGGGGCAAGAGCATGTCGTCGAGGCGTGTGGGTTGGCCCTTCACCCCGAGCATGCCTGGGATGGAGAAGCCGAAGATGTCAGCGTCGAGCACTCCCACCTTGAGCCCGTCGAGCGCCATCGCTGCGGCGAGGTTCGCCGTCACCGTCGACTTGCCGACGCCGCCCTTGCCCGAGGCGATCGCGTACACCTTGGTGAGGTTGCCTGGTTGAGTGAAGGGGATCACTGCCTCTGGCGCTCCGCCACGCAGTTTGGAGCGCAAGGCGAGTCGCTGTTCATCGCTCATCACACCGAGCTCGACGCGCACGTCGGTGACGCCCTCAACGGATCTGGCCGCCGCCTCGACGTCGGTCGTGAGGCGCTCGCGCATGGGGCACGCGGCCACCGTCAGGTCGATTCCGATCGTGGCGAGGCCCGCATCGTCAATCGCGACGGAGCGCACCATCCCGATCTCGGTGATGGGCCGACGAATCTCGGGGTCAATCACCAGCGCCAGGGCGCTTCTCAACATGTCTTCGGTGGGCATGGCTCCATCGTACGGGTGCTTGTGTTGAGGCTGGCGCGCGGTGGGACTGCGCGGTGGGACTGCGCGTTGGGGTGCGCAGTGGAGTACCAGGCGAGGACACATGCATGTCCGGGAGGGAGCCGACTACTGCTTATTCGGCGTCATCCTCGCGTTCGCGATCCAGGTCCCGCAGGTCCTCGAGGAGCGACCGGAGCTCACCGCGCACAAAGTCCCTGGTGGCTGTCTCGCCGAGCGCCTGACGCAAGGCCGCAACCTCCCGCGCGAGGTACGCCGTGTCTGCGAGGGAGCGCTCGGCTCGCTGGCGGTCCTGTTCTGCCGACACGCGGTCCCTGTCGGCCTGACGGTTTTGCGCGAGAAGGATGAGGGGCGCCGCGTATGAGGCCTGCAGCGACAGCATGAGGGTGAGCACGGTATAGCCGTTGGCAACGGAGTCGAAGCTCAGGCTGTTATCGACGACGACGGGAAGCGTGTTCCAGACGAGCCACACCACGACGAACGCCGTGAGGTACAGGAGGAACCTGGGCGTGCCAAGGAACCTCGCAATGCCCTCAGACACCCTGCCGAAACGGTCGGAACGGTTCGCGGAGGGTCGGGGCGAAAAGAGCCGACGCTCGCCCTTGGGTCGATCGAGCCGCTCAGCCATCGGCGCCCCCTACGGAATGGGAGGACCCGGGCTGGAGCACGGTTTCGGGGGCCGGCGGGTCACCGGCGTCGTGTTCGCGCCAGTCGCGCGGCAACAGGTGGTCGAGCACGTCATCGATCGAGATGGCGCCCAGCAGGTGGTTGTCCTCGTCCACCACCGGCAACGCGAGGATGTCGTACGCGGCCATGCGTCGCGCGACCTCCGCGAGCGGGTCGGCAGGTGCGAGCGAGGCGATCGCGGAATCGACGAAGTTGCCGACGCTGTCGTGTGGTGCCTCGCGCAAGAGCCGCTGGAGGTGAACGAGGCCGATGAATCGACCGGTGGGCGTCTCCAACGGCGGCCGAACGACAAAGACCATCGAGGCGAGAGCGGGAGGAATCGCCTCGCTACGCACGAGCGCGAGACAGGTGGCCACCGTAGTCTCGGGCCCAACAATGACGGGTTCGGTGGTCATGAGGCCGCCCGCTGTGTCGTCCTCGTAGCCCAGAAGCTGGCGCACCTGCTTCGCGTCCTCGGGATCCATCAGCTTGAGAAGCTCGGCCGCCTCTGCGGCGGGGAGGTCGCCCAAGAGGTCGGCGGCGTCGTCGGGATCCATCGCCTCGAGAACATCGGCGGCGCGGTCCCTGCGAAGGGTGCTCAGCAGGGCGACCTGGTCCTCTTCGGGAAGCTCCTCAAGGACATCGGCAAGACGCTCGTTGTCGAGGGCTCCCGCAATTTCTGCGGAGCGCGCTGGGCTCATCTCCATGAGTGCTGCCGCGAGGTCGGCAGGTTTGTAGTCGACAAACGACTGGATGACGAGCGCAGCGCCTTGAACCATGTCGCGGGTCGCGAGACCAGTGACGTCGTCGAGGTCAACCACCGATGAGGCACCTTTGAGCGAGAGGCCCAGCACGCCGCGCCTGCGCGCCCCGCTGCGCACATACAACTTGGTGACTTGCCAGACGCGTCCGCGCCCTTGTTCGATTGCAATGTCTTCGATGTACGCAAGGGTGCGGCCAGCCTTGAGGGTGACCGACCTCTCGAAGAGTTCGCCGATCGCGAGGGTCTCTGAGGCGCGCGCCTGGAACCGCCGCAGGTTGACCACACCTGTGCAGATGACTTGGCCGGGGTTGATCGACGTGACCCTGGTGAGGGGCATGAACACGCGACGGCGTCCAGGGACTTCGACGACGAGGCCGACGGCTGTGGGTGCTCCTGACCGGCGTAGCAGAAGAACGACGTCTCGCACCCTGCCAACGGGGTCGCCAAGGGGGTCGAAAACGGTGGTGCCTGCAAGGCGTGCCACAAAGATTCGCTCGACTCCCGTGCTCATGGGGCCAGCGTACTGGCGCCGCGCAAAGGTTTCGGGAGGTTAACGGTGGTGCTGGGCGACGCCGAGAGCTTCCAGGCCGAGCCAGCCAGCCGCGACATCGGTCTTGTCGGGGGACAACGCGAGCATCGCGGCAAAGTCAATCGCCTCGGCGCGGGCCCTAGCGAAGGTTGGAAGGTCAATGCCCCTGAGCCCTCCAACGAACGCGTCCCAGTGGCTTGGCGGGAGCAGGACGAGGCACTGGCCGATGTCGGCTGCGGGGTCGCCTGCTGCGGCTTCCCGCCAGTCGACGATGCCCGCGAGGATCCCCCGGTGGGTGAGGACGTGCCGCCCTTTGAGGTTGAGGTGGGCCCAGGTTTCTGCCGGTCGAGGCACAGACGCCCCGCGATCGAAGATCCGACGGGCGGCGTCGACGTTGAGTCGCCACGCGGTGCCCTCGGTGCGGCGAGAGAGGGTGTCGAGCCGGTCCTCAAAGCGTGCGGCGCGCATCACTAGAGGTTGTGACCTTCTGGGGTGGCGTGGAGCCTGGACGGGAGCGTCTGTGTGGAGCGCGGCGAGGGCGTTGCCCAATTGCGCCGCGCCTAAGGGCGACAAGGGGGCCTTTGTCGCTGGCTCTCCTGGCACCCACGGAACCACGCTCCAGCGCCACGGAAAGTCCGCGTTGGGTGAGCCGACGCGTACAGGTACCGGCGCCCTGAACGGCCACGCGGTGCTGATCCGCGGCAGCCAGTCGACCGCGGTGACGTCGCGATCGGCCGCGAGTTGTCGCCGGGGCAGCCTGACGGCCCACGCGTCTCCCAAGCGCCACACGACCGCGTCCTTGCCCTCGAA
>JAYTGI010000217.1:0-28975 GCA_043733605.1 Demequina sp.
CGACTCTTCTCGAGTGCGAGACATCAGGAAGATCGAGTAGTCGACGCCGAGCGCAACGAGGAAGACGAACGCGAGCAACGGAGTCGTGGGGTCCATTCCGGGGAAGTGGAACACGTTGTCAAACACCAGCGAGGAGACTCCTAGGGAGGCCGCGAACGACAGGATGTTGGCTCCGACAATCAAGGCGGGGGCGACGAGCGAGCGCAACAAAAACGACAGCACGATGAAGATCACCAACAGGATGATGGGGATGATCACCTTGATGTCATGGTCGGTCGTCAAGCGAGTATCGAGTGCCTCCGCGGCCTGCCCGCCGACGAGCGCGCCAGGGGCCTCGTTCTTGAGGGTTCCGCGAATGGTCGCGACGACGTCTTGAGCGTCGCGTGTTGAGGCGGCCTTGGCCGTCACGGCTTGGATCTCGACTCGACCGTTCACCACGATCGGCCCTTCGGGCACCACTCCACCTGGTGCGCCGGCGGCGACGGCTGGCGTGAGCAAGTACGCGGTGTCCACCCCTGGCACTGACGAAATCGCCGCGAGCGCCGCGTCGGCCTTGTCCTGTTCGACGATGACGCGCACGGGAGACGAAGCTCCCGCCGCGAAGTGGGCCTCCAAAACGGTGAATCCGTCGATGGATTCCGTGGGCGTCAGGAACACGTCCTTGTCTCCAAGGCCATCCGCCTTGAGGCCGAATAGCCCAGTGGCCATGACCGTCAACATGGCGACGGATCCGATCCACACGATGCGCGGACGGGCGTCGACGCCGCGAGACACCTTGCCCCACACACCCGCGCGACGCTCGACGGCTTCAATGGACTGAGCGTCCATATCGTCGTCACCGAGGTACCGCGGGCGAGCGGGCCAGAAGACTCCACGCGCGTGCTTGCCGCCGATGAGGAGCAGTGCGGGCAACAGCGTGAGCGCGGCGAGCAGGGCGGCAGCGATGCCGATCGCCCCCGCGGGACCGAGGGACGAGTTGGACTTGAGGTCCGAGAGCAAAAGCACGAGCAGACCCAGGATGACGGTTCCAGCGGATGCGGCGATGGGCTCGAGCGATCGCTTCCACGCGACGGCAATCGCCTCATACGGGCTGTTCCGATGCAGAAGCTCTTCGCGATAGCGCGACACAAGCAAGAGCGCATAGTCAGTGGTCGCGCCGACTACAAGGATGAACATGATTCCTTGAGACTGGCCATTGAGAGTGATGACGCCGTTTTTGGCGAGCGCGTACACCAAGATGATCGCCGCCGTAAGCGCGATCATTGCGGTCGCGAGTACGAGGAACGGCAACACGGGGCTGCGATAGACGATGAGGAGAATGACGAGTACGCCAGAGAGCGCCACCAAGAGCAGAATCCCGTCGATTCCCGCAAAGGCCTCCTGGAGGTCGGCGACGATGCCCACGGCTCCTGTCAGAAATCCGGGCTTGCCGAGCCCATCTGCCACCCAAGAGGATCTGACCGTCCCGGCAAAGAGTTGACCGACGGTGCTCTCGCCCGCAGTCTCGCCAAAGAGGCCGGCCTTGACGCGGAAGACGACGAGAGCGGCGAGACCGTCCCTCGCGGGGACAGCAGTGGGCGTGCCTGCGATGACATCGCCGACGGTACGGCCCTGCTCGTCTCCAACGAGAGGCGCGGCAACAACCATGTCGACCCAACTCTGTATCGCTGGCAGATCGGCTACGGCCGCGGCACTCTCGATCACGAAGAGACCTGGCACGTCATCGGTTGGCACGAAGTCCGCGTGGACTACGGCCGCCTCGGTCGATTCGGCTGAGGACGGCAGAAACGCCGAGTTGTCGTTCTCCTGGACGGAAGACAACACGCCGAAGGTCTGGCCTCCCACCCCGCCGACGGCCAACCAGCCAACGATCATGACGACGACAAATACCGGGCGCAACCAGGGACGCCTGTTCATGTCCCTATCAAACACGAACCACACCGTTCCATTCCGCAGTTAGCCTGATCCGATGGAGATTCTCGATTTACTCGGCGAGGGACCGCGCGACTATCGCGAACTGTGGGCGCTGCAGCGTGAAATCCATGCTGGGGTCGTTGCGGGCACGCGTCCCGAGACGGTCATCCTCGTCGAACACATGAGCGTCTACACGGCGGGCAAGAGGACCGCGGCCTGGGATCGCCCCGTCGACGGCAGCGAGGTGATCGATGTCGATAGGGGCGGTCGGATCACGTGGCACGGACCTGGACAATTGGTGGTGTACCCGATCGTGAAGCTCCGCGAGCCTGTAGACGTCGTCGCATACGTGCGAGCACTCGAAACCGCCATCATTCAGGTGTGCACTGGATTTGGAATTGAGACCCTCCGCGTCGAAGATCGCTCGGGAGTGTGGCTTCCCGCGACGGGGTCGCGCCGGGAGCGCAAGGTGTGTGCGATCGGCGTCAGGGTGGCCAAGGGCGTCACGATGCATGGCCTCGCTCTCAACTGCAATCCGGACTTGGCCGAGTTCACTCGCATCGTGCCGTGCGGCATTTCCGATGCAGACGTGACCTCGTTGTCGTTGGAACACGGCAGCGAGGTGAAGATCGCCGACGCCGTACCTGGCGTCGTTGCTGCGCTCGCCGACTCCTTGATCGACATACGATGGACGTCGTCGTCGGCAGGGCTCTCCACCTCCGCCGCGACCGTTTTGGCCGTCCCCGAGCCGACACCCCTGTCGGCCGCCGAACAGCAGGAGATCGTGTGACTCTCGTCCCAGAAGGCCGCAGGATGCTTCGTGTCGAGGCGCGCAACTCCGAGACACCCATCGAGCGCAAGCCGGCATGGATCCGTACGACGGCGACGATGGGTCCCCAATACAACGAGCTCAAGTCGCTCGTGAAGAAGGGTGGCCTCCACACGGTGTGCGAGGAGGCGGGCTGCCCCAATATCTTTGAGTGCTGGGAGGATCGCGAGGCGACGTTCCTCATCGGCGGCTCCCAGTGCACGAGGCGCTGTGACTTCTGCCAGATCGACACGGGCAAGCCAGCGGACCTCGACCGCGATGAACCCAGACGTGTCGCCGAATCCGTGCGCGACATGGGCCTCAAGTACTCGACGGTAACCGGAGTCGCCCGCGACGATCTGGCCGATGGCGGCGCATGGCTCTATGCGGAGACGGTGCGCCGGATCCACGCACTCAATCGAGGCACGGGAGTCGAGCTGCTGATTCCCGACTTCAACGCGAAGCCCGATCAACTGGCCGAGGTCTTCGCGTCTCGACCCGAGGTTCTCGCTCACAACGTCGAGACGGTGCCGCGCATCTTCAAGACGATTCGCCCCGCGTTCACCTATGAGCGCTCGCTCTCCGTCCTCACATCGGCGCAAGCGGACGGCTTCGTCACCAAGTCGAACCTCATTCTGGGCATGGGCGAGACGTTCGACGAGGTACTTCAGGCCCTGCAGGACCTGCACGATGCCGGTTGCGACCTGCTCACCATTACCCAGTACCTGCGCCCCTCACCCCGCCACCACCCTGTCGACAGGTGGGTCAAGCCCGAAGAGTTCGTCGAGCTCTCGACCGCCGCCGAAGAAATCGGGTTCCTAGGTGTGATGTCGGGGCCGCTCGTGCGCTCGTCGTACAGGGCCGGTCGCCTGTGGGCGCAAGCCATGACGCGCAAGGGTCGAGAAGTTCCCGACAGCCTTGCGCATCTTGCCAAGCCGATGACCGCGAGGCAAGAGGCGTCGGCGCTGCTTGCCCGTTAGCTGCGCCGCGCGCTTGCCGGGGAGATGAGGGCAATGCCACCTGTGACGCCAGGAGGTGCCCGCTCGCGCCGCTAGACTGGGCACCACTATGGCGACTCCACCCCCCGCACCCAAGCAGCGCTGGTACAAGACCCTGTGGCAGGCCTATTCGGTCACCGCTCGGACCGACAAGAAGCTTCCCTGGATTCTCGGGGCTCTGCTCGCGGTCCCCCTCGGGGCCGGCATCGTGCTCGCAGTCATTTCCACCGGTCTGGGCGCGAAGATCTATGCGCCGCTCACCGGCCTGATGACCGGGGTCGTCGTCGCGCTCTTCGTGCTGACACGACGCTTCGAGAAGCAGATGTATGCGCAGATGGACGGGACCCTTGGCGGGTCGCTCGCTGTCGCGCAATCGATGCGCCGCGGCTGGCAGTTCTCTGACGAGCCCGTCGCGGTCGACGCGAAGGCGAAGGCCGTGGTGTTCCAGGGCGTCGGCGATGGCGGCATCGTGCTGCTCGCGGAGGGCGGACGAACCGCCAAGCGCACCGTCGACGCAACGGCGGCGAGGCTTCACAAACTCGCGCCAGGAGTTCCTGTCACCCCCGTGTACGTCGGCAACGGCGAGAACGAGGTGCCGCTCAAGCGCCTCAGCAAGGCGATCAAGGCCACGAAGGCAAAGAACTTCGGATGGGGCCCTCGCAAGGGGCTGTCTGCGGGCGACCAGCAAGCGGTCAGGGCGCGTCTTCGCGCCCTTGGCGGCCCGCAGATCCCTATCCCTAAGGGAGTTGACCCCAACCGGGCCAGGGCCGACCGCAAGGGCCTCCGCGGCCGCTGATCAGTTCCTTGAAGGGTTGAGGCCGTTGTGGCCCCACGGGATTCCCCCAATGTGGATGCGACCCTCGGCAGTTTGCTCGAAGGTGACGCCCTTCCAGTCGACAATTCTCCTCAAGTCGCGCGTGATCTCGCCCTCGATGGTGCCGACCACCACAGCCGTGGCGCCCACGGCCAGGGCGGCCTCAAGCCCGGCGGGTGAGTCCTCGAAGACGACGCATCGCTCCGGATCGACACGAAGGGCTTTCGCCGCGGCCAAAAAGCCCTCGGGATCGGGTTTGCCGTTGGCAACGTCGTCCGCACCGATGAGAACTCCTGGTGTCGGGAAGCCCACGGTCTCGAGGCGAATCAGCGCCGCGGCCCTCAGCGCCGATGTCACGACTGCCCAGCGCTCTCGCGGAAGCGCCCGCACCGCATCGATCGCTCCAGCGACCTCGTTCACCTGACCGAAGCGGCCCGACTCCCACGAGGCCAGTCGATCGAACCATTCCTCGAAGCTCTCGGGTGCGGGCAGAAACCTCCGCAGCGTCGCGGTGCTTGGGGTTCCGTGCGCAAACGTGCGCACCGCGTGGGGGTCGAGGCCGAGCGTGACGGCGAACTCGGTCCACATCAGATCGACCACGGAATTTGAGTCAACCAGGGTGCCATCCATGTCAAAGAGGACGGCGTCGACCACGAGCGAGGTGTGGGGCACCTCACAAGAATACCTAGCCCAACCGCAGGACCATGGGCCCAATTAGGGCTTGGATGACCACGTGAATCCCGGCTCACGTAACGCGCCCGTAACACTCGGAATACGTACGGGTAATGGCCTGCCACTAGGTTGGTGACAGCCACCATTTGGCTGTGCCTACCTCAAGGAGCAATCCGATGTTCAAGACCGCCGAAGAGGCGCTTGCCTACGTCAAGGAAGAGGGCGTCGAGTATGTCGACATTCGCTTCTGCGACCTTCCAGGCGTGATGCAGCACTTCAACATTCCGGCCCACCAGTTTACGGAGGCCGTGTTTACGGATGGCGCCATGTTCGACGGCTCGTCGATCCGCGGCTTCCAGGCCATCAACGAGTCCGACATGAAGCTGCTGCCCGACGTGGCAACTGCTTACCTCGACCCGTTCCGTATCGCGAAGACCCTGATCATCAACTTCTCGATCGTGGATCCTTTCACGAACGAGGCCTACTCTCGCGACCCGCGCAACGTCGCCGCCAAGGCCGAGGCGTACCTCAAGACCACGGGCATCGGCGACACCGCGTTCTTCGCTCCCGAGGCCGAGTTCTTCATCTTCGACTCGGTGCGTTTCGCGACCAACCAACACGAGGGTTACTACCACATTGACTCCTCCGAGGCCGCGTGGAACACCGGCGTCGAGTATGAAGAAGATGGCACCCCCAACCGCGGATACAAGACGCGTATCAAGGGCGGCTACTTCCCAGTGAGCCCCTCCGATCAGTTCGCGGACCTCCGCGACGAGATGTGCACCGTGCTCAGTCAGGTAGGACTGGACCTGGAGCGCGCGCACCACGAGGTGGGCACCGCGGGTCAACAGGAGATCAACTACCGCTTCAACACGCTTCTTCACGCCGCGGACGACCTCATGAAGTTCAAGTACGTCGTCAAAAACGTCGCGTGGAACGCGGGCAAGACGGTCACGTTCATGCCCAAGCCTCTCTTCGGCGACAACGGCTCCGGCATGCACGTTCACCAGTCGATCTGGAACGAAGGCACCCCCTTGTTCTTCGACGAGAAGGGCTACGGCGGCCTCTCCGATCTCGCTCGTTGGTACATCGGCGGCATCCTGAAGCACGCTCCTTCGCTTCTCGCGTTCACCAACCCGACGGTCAACTCGTACCACCGCCTCGTGCCCGGCTACGAAGCGCCCGTCAACCTGGTGTACTCGGCCCGCAACCGCTCGGCGGCAGTGCGTATCCCGATCACGGGCTCGAACCCCAAGGCAAAGCGCATCGAGTTCCGCGCCCCTGACTCGTCGGGCAACCCGTACCTCGCGTTCGCCGCGCTCTTGATGGCCGGTCTCGATGGCATCAAGAACCGCATCGAGCCCCCCGCCCCTGTGGACAAGGACCTGTATGAGCTTCCCCCCGAGGAGCATGCATCCATCCAGCAGGTTCCCGCGTCGCTTGGCGAGGTGCTTGATGCCCTCGAGGCCGACCACGCGTTCCTCACCGAGGGCGGCGTGTTCACGCCCGACCTCATCGAGACGTGGATCGACCTCAAGCGCACTCAGGAAATCGACCCGCTCCGCTTCCGTCCGCACCCCCACGAGTTCGAGCTGTACTACGACTGCTAAGTCCTAGATGGTGCATGAGGCGGGGTGGTGTCTTAGCGACACCTCCTCTGTCCGCAGAGAGTCCGCACGGGCTTCAAAGACGCTGGCAACAGCGGCCCGTGCGGGCTTTTCTGTGTCCGGACACACGTGCGGGTACGCGCCGAGGATCACCCGAGCGAACGCTGGCCTGCGTAAGTCGATGGCCTCTGGATGAACCCGAGCGAGCTATGGGCTCTTGACCGAGCCGCGAGTGAATGGTGGAATCCGTGGGAGCCACGTGAAGTGACACCGGGTCTAGGGCCGCAACCCATGTCCGCGGTGCTTCCGCGCGGGGCTAGTAGGCGGCAACGTATCCCCACAATTCGCCATCCGAACCGACTCCGAGGGTAAGCGCCCCACGCGCGCCTCTTTCTGCGACTTCGAATAGGTCCAGCATCCGTTCGCGTTGCGACGGCGGGAGTTCCGCTGCCCTCTTGCCGCGGACGATGACGGTCACACGAGACTGCCCTGCATTCTCTCCAAGCGTGACCTGCTCGACCGCAAACGTGGCGCGGAACGTGTGGCGGTCTCGCTTGCCGAGCAGGGCACTGGCCTCGTCGTGGCGAACGCCGTACTTGCCCAGGACACACTCGACTGTCGGCGGCATAAAGTCCGCATTGGCCGTCGCGCCGTGCACGTGGAGCCAAGCCGCCAGGGCCGTGTCGGAACACATGTAGGCGATCAGCCCTTTTTTGCCGTTGACTTCCTCGACCATCGCGGCCGCAAACACCCTGCGTCCGATCTTCTCGACCTTCGCAATTTGGTCACGTATCGGGTGATAGCCGAACACGCCAATGCGTGCTCCGTTGAGGCTCACGCCAATGGGCTTTCGCCAGCCGATGAGGCGACCCCGCGTCAGCTCGACCGCGTGCGATGACCCAACGGATAGGGGCCGAAACACCTTCGGGAAATACGACTCGTCGACGCCCATCCGAGTCACACTGCCGAATATCCACAGCGCCCCTTCGGGCAGCGACTCGGGCCGTGGCACCCGGGAACCGTCCTGCGGTAAGAAAACGATGCCGCCTTCGTTCGCAACGCGGGGGGACTGTTCGATTACCGCTGGCGGCTGGGGCGGCTGCTTTCCGCGAAGTGAGTCGAGAATCCCCATGCGCCGATCATCCCACAGCATTGGGGCGCCGCGCGGACGCTTCGCCGCCACGTGTATGCCCACCGGGCTCACTGCAATCGAGTGCCGCTGCCCCCTGTGAGCGCCGACGTGATGTTTCAGGGTGGTCGGTCACTGGGCTCCCAGTGTGTTTCTCCAACTTGCCGACGCGTTTTCGGTTCACGCTATTCAATCGTGTTCTCCCCGCGTCCTCCGGGCGGGAGTCCGTGGTCCCCCAAATGGCGGGACTAGGCGCTCCCCAAACTTGGCGTGCTCGGCTGACAGCCCGTGGCGCAAGTTCGAGCCCTGCGAGGACAGCTACGTCGTCTGGCAGATCAAGCGAAGGGCCGTCCCGACAGAGGCTGCGCCTTCGCTTTCCCTTCGAGGACTCAGACCGCACTTGCCATCGTGCGGTGCAAGCGCTTACATTAGACGCCGAGGACGTAAGCCGTCTTCCACCGATCGCTCACTAGGGCAGCCACGCGCCATGAGCGGGGCCCCCGTCAGAGAGGATGCAGTGAACGCCGTCGACACGCTCGGCCTTGCCCGTCATACCCTTGCCCCTGTCGAAGGCTGGTGGCGCACCGCCGTTATTTACCAGATCTACCCCCGCTCATTCTCCGACTCAAACGGCGACGGGATCGGCGACCTGCCGGGCATCACCGAGCGCCTCGAGCTCCTTGTCGACCTTGGTGTCGACGCCGTCTGGTTGTCGCCGTTCTACGCCTCTCCCCAGCGAGACGGAGGGTACGACGTGTCCGACTACCGCCGAGTCGACCCCCTCTTCGGAACCCTCGATGACGCGGACGCCCTCATCGAGGCCGCTCACCGCCTTGGGCTGCGGGTGATTGCAGACATCGTTCCCAACCACACGTCATCGGACCACGCCTGGTTCAAGGAGGCGCTCTTGGCCGCGCCCAACTCGCCTGAGCGCGAGCGGTACATGTTTCGCGAGGGCAAGGGGTCTAGCGGCGAACTGCCCCCCAACAACTGGATTTCGGTGTTCGGTGGCCCCGCCTGGACGCGGATCGCGCAAGGCGACGGCCAACAGGGCCAGTGGTACCTTCACCTGTTCGACCCGAGCCAGCCAGACCTCAACTGGGAAAACGAGTCGGTCCGCGCCGAATTTGACGAGGTGCTGCGCTTCTGGATGGCTCGGGGCATCGACGGGCTGCGGGTGGACGTAGCGCACGGACTCATCAAGGCCCCAGGGCTTCCCGACTACGTCCCCAACGCCGACGGCGGTTCTATGGGGGGCGACGAGGTGGGGGCCACTCCGTATTGGGGACAGGAAGGCGTCCACGACGTGTGGCGGCGGTGGCGCGGCGTTCTCGCCGAGTACGGCCCCGATCGGATTCTCGTCGCCGAGGCATGGATCCGCCCGCTCAAGCGGATGGCGAAATGGGTGCGTCCCGACGAGATGCACCAAGCGTTCAACTTCGCGTTCCTCGAGTGCCCATGGGACGCGGCGGCGATTCGGGCTGTGATCGACGAGTCGCTCAAGGAATTTGGTGCCGTCGGGGCCCCGAGCACGTGGGTGATGTCCAATCACGATGTTGTTCGCCACGCGAGCCGCCTTGCCGTCTTCGGCGAGAACCCGCAGGGACACGGCATCGGGCCACGGTCGGCGTTCAAGCCCGATATGATCGTGGGCCTCCAACGCGCCCGCGCGATCACCCTCGTCATGCTCGCACTACCTGGTTCGGCATACGTGTACCAAGGTGAGGAGCTGGGGCTGCCGGAGCACGTTGGCATTCCTGACGACGCGCGACAAGACCCGACGTGGTTCCGCACGGAGGGTGAGCGCTACGGAAGGGACGGCTGCCGCGTGCCGCTCCCCTGGTCCGCCGATGCGCCAGCCTTCGGCTTCAGCCCCACGGGCAAAGCGTGGCTGCCGCAGCCTCACGACTGGGCCGAGTTGGCGCGGGATGCCCAAGACGCGTCGCCAGGATCAACGCTCACCATGTACAAGAGCGCGCTCGCGCACAGGAGGGCCCTCGGGCTTGGCGCCGGCAGCGTCGCGTGGGTCGACCTCGGCCCCCACGTCGTCGCTTTCGATAACGGTCCGATGAGGGTCGTGGCCAACTTCTCTGCCGTACCCATTCCGTTCACCGGAAAAGTGCTGGCGTCGTCGGGGCCCGTTCACTCGGTGATCCCGGCTTCGACGACCGCGTGGATTGAGCGGTAGGTCGTGCCTGGCGACCACGCGTCGCGTCTATCGGTAGGGTACGAACGTGAGGAATCCACGGTGACGACCATTCAGAAAGTCGCTGAGCTAGCCGGAGTGTCGACGGCGACCGTGTCGAGGGCGCTTGCAGGCAAGAAGTCCGTGTCCGAATTGACGAAGGCCAAAGTCGAGGCTGCGGCCAAGGAACTCGGCTACGTCGCTTCATCGGCGGCCTCAAGCTTGGCGTCCGGTCGCAACAGGAATATTGGCGTCCTGGTTCCGTTTCTCGACGGGTGGTTCTACATCCGGGTGCTCAAGGGTGCTCACGCCGCCCTTTCGGACGCCGGCTATGACCTGACGCTTTACCACCTCGACCAATCTGCGACCGAATCCGCAGCTCGCACCAACCCGCGACGGAAGCGCCTCTTTGACGAGTTCCTCCGACGTCAAAGGGTTGACGGCTTCATCGCGGTGTCTCTCGAATTGACCGACGCCGAGCTTGAGCGCCTTCGCACGATCGGTAAGCCCGTGATTGGCATCGGCGGACCGATGCCACGCGCCTTGACGTTGAGCATTGACGACACCGCGATTGCTCGCCTCGCCACGGAGCATCTGCTCGCGCTCGGACACCGCGCGATCGCTCACATCGGCGGCGATCCGCTGCTCGACCTCGACTTTCACCTCCCTGCCCACCGCCGGGTAGGGTATGAGGCCGCGCTTGTGGCCCGCGGAATCACGCCCGATCCCCTGCTCGTGAGAGTCGCGGACTTCACGATCGCGGGTGGATACCGCGCGACTCTCCAACTTCTCGGCGATCCACGGGTCTCACCCACCGCGGTCTTCGCGGCCTCAGATGAGATGGCCATGGGCGCGATCATGGCGGCCCGCGACTTGGGAAAAAAGGTTCCAGACGACCTGTCGATCATTGGCATCGACGGCCACGAGCTCGGCGAGTTCTTTGGGCTCACCACCGTCTCCCAGTTTCCCGAGACGCAGGGCAGACTCGCGGCAGAGGCCGTGTTGCGAGTGCTGGAAGGCGAGCCCGCCACCGCGCACAACGTGGAGTTGCCGTTCGAACTCATCGTGAGGCGATCGACGAGCGCTCCCTCGGATCGATAAGCCCGACGTCGTCTCCGTTCCAGCGACACATACGGTTGTCGTCGACACGAACAGTGCGGGAGATGCCTTTGCGGCGGATGTGATCGACTTGATCCTTGCCGCGGCACCCTCACTCTCCCCACGACGCAGCGCTCGCTCGGCACACGATTGAGGGCGGGGCTCGCCAAGCTGCGGTGGCTGTGCGCTCGCGGGGCGTGGCACCGAGCACCGAGCACCGAACACCGTATCGATGCAAGCGCTAGACAATTCTAATACTGGTGCAACATAAGATATGTCACGATCGCCACACGGGCCTGGCCTGGCCGACTTAGCGTTATTCCTGCTACACACCGTCCCAGTCGAGCCGTGATCAAACCGTAATCGTCCGTTGTTGCGAAGCGCGCGCGGCGTATGTAGTGTGTAAGCGCTTGCACCAATGGTGTTAGCCGAGAGAACGGTCTCTGGGCAAAGGCGCGGATACGTCCCGTCGAGCCGGTGGCGGTTCCTCGCCACCCTCGCGCAAAGGACCTTACTGATGCTCATGACAAAGAAGTCGCTTGCCGCCGGCGCGTTGCTGGCGGTTGGGCTGCTCACGGCCGGTTGCTCGTCAACCTCCGACACCCCCTCGGCCTCCACCAGCGCAGCGCCCGCGACCACCGCGTCGAGCACGCTCACCGTGTGGGTCGACGCCGAGCGCGCCGACGCACTCGCACAAGCTGCCACCGACTACGAAGCTCAGACCGGAATCAAGGTCGACATCGTCGCTCGCGACAACTCCACCCTCAAGGATGACTTCATCCAGCAGGCCGGCTCCGGCTCCGGCCCAGACGTCGTCATGGGCGCGCACGACTGGCTCGGCGAACTCACGACGAACGGCGTCATCGCTCCCCTTGAGTTGGGAGACAAGGCCACCGAATTCCTGCCCGTCGCACTCGACGCATCGACCTACGATGGCGTCGTTTACGAGCTCCCCTACGCCGTCGAGAACCTCGCCGTGCTGCGCAACGCGGACCTGGTCCCCGAGGCCGCCGCGAACTTTGACGACATGATCGCCAAGGGCACCGCAGCTGGCGTCGAGTTCCCGTTTGTCGTCGAACAGGGCGAGAACGGCAACCCGTACCACCTCTACCCGTTTGAGACCGCATTCGCTGCGCCCGTGTTTGGACGTGACGCCAACGGTTCCTACGACCCGACCCAGCTCACACTAGGAGATGGCAAGGCATTCGCCGAGTGGCTCTCTACACAGGGCAACAACGGAGCCAAGACGATGTCGACCGAGATCACCGGTGACATCGCCAAGGAGAAGTTCACTTCCGGTCAGGCCGCGTTCTGGCTTACCGGCCCGTGGAACGTCAAGGCCGCTGTCGACGCTGGTATCAACGTCGCCGTGGACCCGATCCCCTCTCCCGGATCCGAAGCGGCACAGCCGTTCGCCGGCGTGAAGGGCTTCTTCGTCAACCAGTACTCCAAGAACAAGGTTGCCGCGAACGACTTCCTGGTCAACTACTTGGGCACCGTTGACGTGCAGGTCGCGCTCTTCAATTCGGGTGGCGTTTTGCCCGCACTGACCGCCGCTGCCGATGCCGTGTCGTCTGACCCGATCATCGCCGGCTTCAAGGCCGCTGGCGCGGATGCGGTCCCGATGCCCGCCATTCCCGCAATGGGTAAGGTCTGGGAGTTCTGGGGAATCGCTGAGGCCGCCATCCTCAACGGCGAAGACCCCGACGCCACGTGGGTGAAGCTCACCGCGGACGTCCAGGCCGCGATCGACGGCGCTTAAGCCACGAGCGGAGGGGGCGGGCTGCACAGTGCAACCCGCCCCCTCCGCATCACCGCGTCGGCTCACCGCTGCACGCCCACCAGACGGCACCCATCAGACAGCACCCACGCCACCACGCTTGCTTGACCTCCGGAGAAAACTCGTGAATGACCTGCCACACACACGTGCCCGATCCGTAGGTCTGGGCATGCTCGTCGCCAAGATCGCCGTACTCGGGATGCTCGACGCCGTGGCCGTGCTCCTCGTGGGGGTACTGCTGGGGCGAGGCAGCTATGGCATCGTCGCCGTCGTCGTCGTCTTCGTGGTGGTGCTCAACGTCATCTACCTCAGCGAACGCTTCCTTCCGGCAAAGTACATCGCTCCCGGTCTGGTCTTTCTCGCGATCTTCCAGGTCTTTGTCATCGGTTACACCGTCTACATCGCGTTCACCAACTATTCGACCGGCCACATTCTCACCAAGGATCAAGCCGTTGAGGCGCTCCTGAGCCAGTCGCAGCGCCGCGTTCCCGACTCCCCCACTTACGACCTGATCGTCGTCGATCGAGACGCGAAGCTCTCATTCCTCGTGACCGCGCCCGACGGCACCGCGCTTCTCGGCGGGCAAGACAAGCCGCTCGAGCCAGTCGACGCCAGCTTCAGCGGAGGTAAGGCCGTCGCGGTGGACGGGTATGACTCACTGAAATTTGCCGACATCCTCGGTCGCCAGGACGAGATCTTCGCGCTCAGCGTGCCTTTCACGGACGGCGCCGCTACCGGCTCGCTTCGCACGCTCGACGGCCGCACCGCCTACGAGTACACCTCCAATTTGTCTTACGTGTCAGCGACCGGCATCCTCACCGATACGACGACGGGTCAGGCCTACCACGATGGGGGCCAGGGCGCCTTCGCGGCCGAGGATGGGACAGAGATCCTTCCGGGCTGGCAGGTAAACGTCGGCCTTGACAACTTCGTGCGCGCGGTTTCCGAGCCATCGATCAGGGGGCCGCTCGTTTACGTGACGGCTTGGACGATTGCCTTCGCCGTACTCTCGGTGGGGCTCACCTTTGGCATGGGCCTGCTGATGGCGCTGATCTTCAACGACCCCACCATGCGCGGTCGCACTGCGTACCGGATCGTGATGGTCCTCCCTTATGCCTTCCCAGCATTCCTCGGAGCGATGGTGTGGTCGGGCATGCTCTCTCAAAGCTTTGGCTTCATCAACCAAGTGCTGCTAGGGGGCGCCTCCATTCCGTGGCTCACCGACCCGATTCTTGCCAAAGTTGCGGTGCTCTTGGTGAACCTGTGGCTGGGGTTCCCCTACATGTTCCTTGTGGCAACAGGAGCGTTGCAGGCGATCCCTGGAGAGGTCCGCGAGGCCGCCCGCATGGACGGCACGTCGCGGTGGCAAATGTTGCGACACATCGAGGTTCCGCTGTTGTTGGTCTCGCTCGCGCCCATCCTCATTTCATCCTTCGCGTTCAACTTCAACAACTTCAATGTCATCTACTTGGTCACTGGCGGTGGGCCAAGAGATACGGGAGCCGGCATACCCGTGGGCCATACCGACATCCTGATCTCGCTGGTCTATAAGGTCGCGTTTACGGGCCAGAACCGCGACTACGGGCTCGCCTCGGCCTTCTCGATCATCATCTTCATCGTTGTTGCAGGGATCTCGATCATCAGCTTCCGCCGCACCAAGTCTCTCGAGGAGATCAACTGATGGCTGTCTACAACTCCCCCGCCACAACCCGCCCCTTGCCCCCCAAGAAGGCTCAACGCAAGACTCCGTGGCGACACGTGATCGCTTGGGTGTTGTGCGCGTATGCGACGCTGCCGTTGTTTTACATCATTTCCGCGTCGCTCAACCCAACCGGAACCCTCACTGGGTCCAACCACCTCTTCCGCACCGTGGGCCTTGACAGCTATCGACGCCTCTTGGCATCCGACCAGTTCCCGTTCCTGATGTGGTTCAAGAACTCGCTGATCATCGGACTCACGACGGCGGTCTTGTCGCTTTTCTTGGGCGCACTCGCCGCGTACGCGTTCTCCCGCATGCGATTCCGAGGCCGGCGCACCGGACTGTTGACCATCGTGTTGATCCAGATGTTCCCCCAGCTACTCGCCGTTGTCGCTATCTTCCTGCTCCTCACGAAGATCGGCGAGCTCGTCCCTTCGATCGGTCTCAACACCCAAGCCGGCCTGATCTGCGTCTACCTCGGCGCCGCCCTCGGCGTCAACACGTACATGATGTACGGATACTTCAACACGGTGCCCACCGAGATCGATGAGGCCGCGAGGGTCGACGGCGCGGGACACGCTCGCATCTTCTTCACCATCATTTTGCGTCTCGTCGCGCCCATCCTCGCGGTCGTTGCACTGCTGTCATTCATCGCGAGCATGAACGACTTCGTGATCGCGTCAGTGGTGCTGATCGATCCCGAACGCCAGACGCTCGCCGTCGGCCTGTATCGGATGGTTTCCAACCCCAACTACGCGGACTGGAGTGCCTTTGCAGCTGGCGCGGTGATGGCCTCCTTGCCTGTTGTGACCCTGTTCTTGTTCTTGCAGAAGTACATTGTCGGCGGGCTCACCGCCGGCTCCACCAAATAGAAGAGGCCGCCGCGATAGACGCCTTCTCTCACGCCTTTTCGCACCCCCGTAGGCTTGGGTGATGTCGACAACGCCTGTCCAGTCCCCCCTTTGGTGGCGCACCGCCGTCATCTATCAGGTGTACCCCCGGTCCTTCGCCGACGCTTCTGGCGACGGCATCGGTGACCTGCCCGGCATCACTTCGCGCCTCGAACACCTCGCCAACCTGGGTGTGGACGCCGTGTGGCTGTCCCCGTTCTACGTGTCTCCGCAAAACGACGCGGGATACGACGTTGCGGACTACTGCGACGTTGACCCCCTGTTCGGTACCCTCGACGACGCCGATGCGCTGATCGCACGCGCACACGAGCTGGGCCTGCGCGTGATCGTTGATGTGGTTCCCAACCACTCCTCGAGCGAGCATCGCTGGTTCCAAGACGCGCTCGAAGCGGGCCCAGGCTCTCCGGAGCGCGACCGCTATCTCTTCAGAGACGGTCGCGGCCCGGAAGGCAACGAGCCTCCCAACAACTGGCTGTCGATGTTTGGCGGACCGGCGTGGACACGCGTCACGGAAGCGGACGGCACGCAGGGCCCCTGGTACCTTCACCTCTTTGACACCACCCAACCCGACTTCGACTGGACCAACCCGTGGGTCGCTGACCAATTCGACGACGTGCTGAGGTTCTGGTTCGACAAGGGTGCCGACGGATTCAGGATCGACGTCGCCCATGGGCTCGCCAAGGCGCCTGGATTGCCAGATGTCGACATGGACCCGCTCCGCACCGGGGGGGAATGGGCGAGAGACGACCACCCGTATTGGTCGCGCGACGAGGTTCACGACGTGTGGCGCAGGTGGCGTCGCGTGGCCGACGAGTACGACCGTGATCGGGCACTCGTTGCGGAGGCATGGGTGCTACCGCTCAGCAAGATGGCCAGGTGGGTTCGCCCAGATGAGCTTCACCAGGCGTTCAACTTCGGCTACCTCATGGCTTCTTGGGATGCCGTGGAATTGCGCGCCGTCATCGATGATTCGCTCACCGCGTTCGGAGGTGTTGGCGCGCCCTCCACGTGGGTCTTGTCCAACCACGACACCGTCAGGCACCCCACGCGCCTGTCCGTCAAGGAGCCGATGCCCCACAACATGGGTATTGGACCCAAGAGTCCCGATAGGCCCCACGAGGCGCCCGCGATCGAGAGGGGCCGCGCCGCCACGCTCGTGATGCTCGCCCTGCCCGGATCGGCGTACGTGTACCAAGGCGAAGAGCTCGGCCTGCCCGAGGCGATCGACATTCCTGACGATGCCCGCCAAGACCCCACGTTCTTTCGCACTCCCGAAGGCGTCTACGGTCGCGACGGCTGCCGTGTTCCGCTTCCGTGGGAGTCCGACGCACCCGCGTATGGGTTCTCGCCCACGGGAGCATCGTGGCTGCCGCAGCCCGCATCGTGGGCACGCTACGCGGTCGACGCGCAACGAGGGGTGCCCGGATCGACCCTAGAGATGTATCGCCAGGCGTTGACGATCAGGCGCGAACGTTCCTTGGGGAGCGGAGCCCTGTCGTGGAACCAGTCCGCGACCGGAGTGCTCGACTTCACGGTGGCGGGGGTGCGTGTGGTGGCGAACATGAGTGACGGCGCCATCGCCCTGCCTTCGGGCGCCCTGGCTTCAGGCGCCCTGCTTCTCGCGTCTGGCCCCATAGCAGACGCCCTCCCTAAGGACACGACCGTGTGGCTCACGGCCTAACTGTCGCGCGCGACACCTCACCAACATCGGCGCTTAAGGTTCCGGGGGGACGTCGGGCGCGATGACAGTCACCGGAGACCCGGTCGAGACCTCGTGGGCATGTCCAAACACGTGCACCGTGAGTGGGTCGCCTTCCACCAGCTCGAAACCCGAGCCTTCGCCTGTGACTTCGACTTTGAGCAAACGGCCCCTGTAACGAACCGTGAAGGCGTAGCGCTGCCAACGCTGCGGACAAAACGGCGAGAAGCTCAGCGCGCCGTCGCCAGTGCGCATGCCTGCGAAGCCGTGCACGATGGCCAGCCATGACCCGCTCATCGACGTGATGTGTAGCCCATCCTCCGTGTCGTTGTTGTAATTGTCGAGATCGAGACGGGCACTTCGCTCGTAGAGTTCAACCGCCTTCTCATGCAAACCTGCAGCAGCCGCCAGCACCGCGTGCAGTGAAGGCGAGAGGGATGACTCATGCACCGTCATCGGCTCGTAGAACTCGAAGTTGCGGCGAATGTCGGCGGGCGCGAAGTCCGCCTCAAACATGTACATGCCTTGCAGAACGTCGGCCTGCTTGATGAAGCAAGAGCGCAGGATTCGGTCCCACGACCAGTGCTGATTGATCGGTCGATCCGCGTCGTCGATCGCGGTCACCGGCATGAGGTCTTTGTCCAGGAACGTGTCGTGTTGGACCTTGATGCCGAGTTCAGCGTCTTCGGGCAGGTACATGCGCGCGGCAATGTCGGCCCAGCGTTCAAGTTCGGCGTCGTCTACCTCGAGCTCTGCACGACGTTCTTGGTCAAGGTCGAGCACCACATCACGGGTGTAGTTCAGCACCCAGCGCGCCAGGTAGTTCGTGTACCAATTATTGCTGACATTGTTTTCGTACTCGTTTGGCCCCGTCACGCCGTGGATCATGTACTGGCTGCTGCGCGCGGAAAAGTGGACTCGATCGGCCCAGAAGCGCGCGATCTCCGTGAGTACCTCCACGCCCTCGCTCACTAGGTAGGTCCGGTCGCCGGTGTACGACGTGTAGTTCGCAATGGCGTGGGCGATCGCGCCATTGCGGTGGATCTCTTCGAAGGTAATTTCCCACTCGTTGTGGCACTCGACACCATCGAAGGTCACCATCGGGTAGAGCGCACCGGCGAGACCCTGCTGGCACGCGTTGTGGCGAGCCTGATCGAGTTGACGGTGGCGATACTTCAACAGAGATAACACCACATGGGGCTGCGAAACCGCTAAGTAGAGCGGCACGAGGACCGCCTCAGTGTCCCAGTAGGTCGCGCCGCCATACTTCTCCCCTGTAAAACCCTTCGGCCCGATGTTGAGCCTCTCGTCCTCGCCATAGTAGGTCGACAGCAATTGGAACATATTGAAGCGAATCCCCTGTTGAGCGGGTGCGTCACCTTCAATCTCGACATCGGCTTGTGCCCACCGGTCTGCCCAGGCGGACTCCTGCTCGGCACGGTGGTCCGTGTAGTCCTTCTCGGCCGCTTCGTGGAGCAGCGCGGCGGTGCGAGACAGGTGTTCCGCGTCGTCGACGTCACGGGAGGTCACCACCGCCACAGTCTTGACGAGTTCGATAACGGATCCGGCCGCAACGGCCGCACGGTACGGCTCCTCGACCAGGAGCCGCCGCGATCGGCTCGCCTCGGCGTCCATCCCCGCAACGGTGCACGCCATCGCGGCGGTCACCGTGAACTGCGGCGTTCCAAAGGGGTTGGGGTTGGTGCGCATGCTCAACGTCGCGGGTTCGGTCGAGCGTCCCACCTCGTGCCAAAACTGCTCACCGTAGTTGGAGTCAAGGTTGTGGACAGCGCCGTCGATAGCCGGAACCAGCCGCAGCAACCCTTCACCGCGCTCGATCTCGATCGACACGCGCTGGAACGACAGCTGCGGCGTCACAATGCTGAGGAATCGCTCGGCGTGTAGCCGCAGGCTCACCCCTCCCACCTCGCACCTAAACGAGCGGGTCAGGCGTCCGCGGAGCATGTCAAGGCTGATCTCGATGTCGCTGAACGGTATCGAGAAGAGGTCAAGTGCCCGCCCATTCAACTCAATGCCGATGGCCGCGAAGTTGACGGCGTTGATGGCTTTTCCAAAGTAAAGGGGGTAGCCGTTCTTCCACCAGCCGACCTTCGTCGGATCGGGGTACCAGACGCCCGCCACGTAGGTGCCGAGGTGACTATCGCCGCCGTAGCCCTCCTCGAAGTTCCCGCGCATCCCCATGTAGCCGTTTCCGATCGATGTGATGCTCTCGATAAGGCGGATCTGGGCGGGATCGAGGTTCCTGGTCGAGACGACCCAGGGGTCAACTTCAAAGAGGTGAGCCATCTCTGGTCTCCCATTCCATTCCGGCGGCCGGCGAACGTTATTGTCGAGGCTCCGAGCCGCGATGCGAGGCGCGGATCCTAGGCGACGGGCTCAGCGTATCGCCACCGGAACCGTTTCCGTAATCGCGGGTCTTGGATCAGAAGTGCGCTTCCTCGACCACAGTGCTCGAGCCGCGGCGCCTGTTTGAGCGCGCTCCCTATCGCCCACGGCCCCACCTCGTCAAGGGCGTCGACGCTCGTGGGTACCGGCGTTGACCACGACGCCCCTGGCGTCGACGCGCACCTGAGTCGGCACCCGAATCGAAGCCCACGGACGACATCACAAGTCAGACATCTGACTGCCGTAGGCTGGGTCGCTGCGGCGCCGTTGTGCGGACGTTGCAACCGTCGACGACGAGGAACTGATGTCCGGCACCACCATTCGCGAACTGGCCGCTTTGTGCGGGGTAGCGGTGTCGACGGTGTCGCGGGCCATCAACGGTCATCCCGAGGTCAGCCCCGAGACGCGCCGTCGGATCGTCGAGATGGCCAAGAAATACGACTACGTGGCAAACTCATCTGCCCGGAGTCTCAAGGTGCGCTCGACCAACGTCATCGCGGTGCTGATACAGGGTGGCCTCAGCCCCATCTTTCTGCCGATGATCCGCATGTTCGAGGACGAGATCGAGAAGACCGAGTATTCGCTGATGCTGACCTTCATCTCCGATGAGGACGCAGAATCGGGCGTCATCACGCGCGTTGTACGTGATCGCAAGATTAGCGGCGTGATCTTCCTCGGCCGGTACGGAGACAAGGCCGAGGGCGCCCTGTCCAGTCATCGGTTGGCCGAAATGGGCACCCCCATCGTCTTCTGCACGACCTCCGACTTCTCAGGTTCGCGCTCTCCCCATTCATCGGTGTCCGTTGACGACCGTGGCGCATCCGCTGCGATCACCACGCTGTTGCTCGAGCGTGGCCATCGTCGCATCGCCTACCTCGGTGCGGGTAGCCCCGGCGACGCCGAGCAGGTCTGGGCGTTGCGCGTGGCGGGATTCCGCGACGCAGTGGAGCGCTTCCCAGAACACAGCCGCGCCACGGTGCTCGCAGCCGCAGTGCCTCATCGGCTGTACACCATGGAGAATGGCTACGAGACGATGCGCCTCGCCCTCGACGCCGGCCTCGATGCCACGGCCATCGTCGCCATATGCGATACCGTCGCCGTCGGCGCGATCAAGGCACTGAGCGAGCGGGGCATACGCGTGCCCGAGGATATGTCCGTCACAGGCTTCGACGACATCGACTACGCGCGCTACGCCGTGCCCGGTCTGACCACCGTCGCCCAACCCCTGCAGCAAATCGTGCGCGAGTCCACGCGCATCCTGCTGGACATCATCGCCGACCTCGACCGCGACGCCGAGATCATCCGACTAGTCGGCCCAATCGTTGAGCGAGACTCCGTATGCTCACCTTCCCCGGAAAGGGTTGCGCCCTGACTGTCCCGTCGGAATGACTGCGCTCGACGCGCACCTCCACCGACGCGGGAGCATGTGCTGCGACGCACCCGTCTGACGAGCCGACCGCGCCGCCGTCCGGCGTCGTCATTGCCTTTCGGGTCTCGTCACGGACACGCTCCCCCGCAGACTCCCCGATCAGGCTCGACGCCTTGGGCGTCGCCTCGCGATGGGGCTCCGTGACTAGCGGCGAACCGCGCTGAGGGCTTTGAGGATCGTCGCCATGAGCCCTCCCGCGATCACCGCGGCCAGGCCGATGATCGCGATTGTTTGGCGGATTCCGGGAAGTGCGGTGTCGTGAAAGGCCTCGATCGCGAGTCTTCCCCACGTACCCTGATTGCCGCCAGGCAATCCACTCGCGAGGCGTTCGGGAGTCGCAAACGTCAGGATCACCGCGAGGCCAAGAGCCATCGCCCCCACTGCAATGAGGAATTTGGCGATGACGTAGCTACGTCGCGTTGACACCGCGAAGCTGACAACGATGCATGCGGCCCCGATCCACAAGAAGTACCGCTTGGCGAATTCCAGCCGCGAGTAAGCGGTGCGAGCTTTGGTGAAGCTGTCTGCGGACACGACTTCCACTTCGACAGGGGCAACGGCGACGTCGGGGATCAGGGAACCAACAATTGGAATCTCGCCCAACTGCTTGTTCACTGTGCGACTTACGTCGATCGACACGGTGAAGGGACCTTGCGGGCGGTCGTGGCGCGCCAATTCTTCGCGCAACTGCTCGCTCGCGGCATCGACCTGAGCGAGGACGGCCTGCTTGAAGTCATCAGAGTGAGTCCACTCAACTAGCGCCGTGCGCACGGCACCGTCCGCGCCTATGACCGTCAAATCGACGCCGACCCCTGCGAGCGACTCGGTTGTGCGAGACATCATCTCGTCGCCGATGCGGTTGGTCACTCCGGGCGTCGAAAATGCCACCCTCGCCATCGTACGAGCCACGACTCCGTCGTCGACGGCAGTGAGCAAGAGCCACGCGGCACACCACGCAACAACCAGAGCGGCGCCCGCAAGGATCGCGATCGCAGAGATGTACGTCCGTAGCCCCTTCACAATGACTCCTCCCAGGCGAAGAACACGCGCTCCATCACCACTCTGGCGCGCCGGGCTGTGCGCGCGTAACGCTCGTCAAGAGCCTGGCCGGATTCCGGCACACCCATGATCGATGCGAGGACTCCGAGGTCACGGTAGTCGCCTGGGAGAGCATCCGCATCGCCTGGCTTGCCACGAAGCGCGATCGCACCACGCAGGTCCGTAGCGAGCCTCCAGGCGTCGGCTAGCGCGCGCGCGTCGGAGACGGAAAGGACTCCTTCTGACCGAGCAGCCCCAATCGCCCTCAGAGTCTCGGTCGTTTGCATTGAAGGGTGCGCCTTGGCGTGCCGCAACTGCAGCAGCTGAACCGTCCACTCGACATCGGAAAGCCCGCCGGGTCCCAGTTTGAGGTGCCGACGGGGGTCGATGCCCCTGGGGAGACGCTCGGCTTCCATGCGCGCCTTCAGGGTCCTCATCTGTTTCAGAGCGGCCGGCGTGACCTCAGACGGGTACCTTACGTCGGCGATCGCCGCGACGAACCGTTGGCGTAATTCGGTTCTGCCCGCGACGGGACGCGCCCTGAGCAGCGCTTGGGCCTCCCACGGGTCCGACCAGCGGCGATAGTACTCACCGACCGAATCGAGAGAACGAACGAGGGGCCCGTTCCTCCCTTCAGGGCGGAGGTCTGCGTCCACAGCGAGCGACGGTTGCGAGTTGGGCCGCTGGAGCAAATCGCGCAACTTGACCGCGACAGCGAGCGCGAATGAGGACGGGTCTTCCGCGCCTTCACGAGCCTCGTACACGAACTGCACGTCCGCGTCGGACCCATAACCCATCTCCGCGCCGCCGTACCTACCCATGGCAACCACCGCCACGTCGGCGGCGGGCTCGTTTAGCCCACGCTCGATTGTCACCACGGCGTGTGCGACGCGTAGCGCACCCCTCATCAGCACGTCGGAGGCCTGGGTCACGGATGATGCAGCGGTCACAGAGTCTTGGAGGGCGAGCACGTTTGCCGCCGCGGTGCGGACCACCTCGCGCCTCCTGAGACCCCGTAGCGCCGTGATGACCCTATCTTCGTCGTCGGCGCGAGTGATGATGGCTTCGGCCTCGCGGTCAAGTCTCCCGATGGGCACAGGCGCGAGATCATCGTCGTTATCGAGCCACGTGATGTGTTGGGCAGAGGTCAACAGCGCCTTGGTCACAAATCCCGACGTCGACAACAGGGTCGCAAGACGCTCGGCCGCGTTCCCCGAATCGCGCAAGAGCTTCAGAAACCACTGGCTCCGCTCCAGCTGCTCGGCGAGCTGCCTGAACGCCAGCAGGCCAGCGTCCGGATCGGGGCCCGCCGCGAACCAGCCGATCATCACAGGCAAAAGCTGGCGCTGGATCGCGGCACGACGCGAAAGTCCCTGGGTGAGAACCGCGATGTGGCGCTGTGCGCCGGACGGGTCCCTGAAGCCGATTGCGGCCAGTCGCGCACGCGCGGGCGCCTCGGCGAGCGCCGCCTCGTCGGTGCTCAGCTGAGCGACTACTCCGAGGATGGGTCGGTAAAACATCTCGAGGTGCATCGTGCGGACGTCGCGACGCACATTCGTCCACACCTCCTCCATGTACCCCACCGTGGCGAATCCGGACGCTCGAGCGAGCACTCGCTTGTCCTCTTCGGTGTCTGGCATGAGGTGAGTGCGGCTCAGCCTACGCAGTTGCAGCCTGTGCTCCCACACCCGCAACTGTCGGTAGCTGCGCTCGAGCGAAGCGGCTTGAGTGCGCCCCACGTAGCCGCCGTCCCTGAGCGCCCGGAGACCCTCGAGAGTGCCGCGAACCCTCAGCGACGGGTCGGAACGCCCATGGACAAGCTGAATGAGTTGGATCGTGAATTCGACATCGCGCAAGCCTCCAGGGCCCAGCTTGATCTCGCGATCCTTCTCCTTGAGCGGGATGTGCGACTCGACACGCTTGCGCATTGACTGGGCCGACTGCACGAAGCCATCGCGTTCCACGGCGGTCCAGACGAACGGCCACACGGCATCGAGATAGGCCTGGCCCACCTCGAGGTCACCGGCGATTGGTCTGGCCTTGAGCAGGGCCTGGAACTCCCAAGACTCGGCCCAGCGCTCGTAATAGGCACGATGCGACTCGACGCGGCGCACGAGCACGCCGTCCTTCCCCTCTGGACGGAGATTGGGGTCGACTTGCCACAGTGGCGGCTCGGAAGACGGCGCCGAACACACGGAGGCGGCGCGCGAAGCGAGCGCCGTGGCCGCGGCCATTGCGGCACCCTCATCGAATCCGTCTGCGGGCTCGGCTACGTAGATGACGTCCACATCTGAGACGTAGTTCAGTTCGCGTGCGCCGCATTTTCCCATCGCCATGATCGCGAGGCGCGCGGACTCATGGCCAGGCGTCTCGGCCCTGGCGATCGCCAATCCCGCCTCGAGTGCCGCACCAGCGAGGTCGGCCAGCGCGGCGCTGACAGCAGGTTCGACTGCGAGGGGGTTGACGGAGGCAACGTCGATCGCCGCGACCTTGACGAGTTCGCGACGATAGGCGATCCTCATTGCGTCGACACCCGCCGCGCCGGTGAGGCTCGCCTCAGGTGCGGAGGATTCGGGATCGGCGCCTACGGCGGTCAGAAGCGTTGAGCGCGCGCCCGATGCGTCCGGTTGGAGGTCGCGGCCCCACGACGACGCATCAATTGCGACATCGGGATGCCTCACCAAGAAGTCACCCAGCGCGCTCGACGCACCAAGGAGCATCCCAAGCATGTTCCCTGCCGTCGTTCCGCGTAGCGCGACGAGCGGGTCGAGCAATCCCTTGGCGCGAGCCGACTCGGCCAAGCGCAACAGGTTGAGTAGCCCGCCATCGGGATCTGCCAGGTACGACAGTGCCCTGGGGACGTCGTCAATCGTCGCGCCCGCCATGGCCTCGATGTCGGCAACCAGACGGAGTGCCCTGTCGGGATCGTGGACGCCCGCGCGCCGCATTTGCGCTGCGGGGCTGAGTTCTCGACCTGTCACGCGTCTACCCTAAGCGCACGGACGCTCATCGCCCCGAGTGCTCAAAGAACGCCGAGGTAGCGCTCCAACTCAAAGGGTGTCACCTGGGCGCGGTACGCGGTCCATTCCTCGCGCTTGTTGCGCACGAAGAAGTCGAAGACATTCTCGCCCAAGGTCTCCGCGACGAGTTCGGACTTCTCCATGACCGCGACTGCTTCGGCGAGAGAAGAGGGCAAGGGCTCATAACCCATTGCCTTGCGCTCGGCCGCGCTCAACTCCCACACGTCGTCCTCTGCGCCATCGGGAAGTTCGTAGCCTTCCTTGATGCCCTTGAGACCAGCGGCAAGAATCACGGAGAACGCAAGATAGGGGTTGGCAGCGGAGTCGATGGCCCTGTACTCGACCCTGGTTGACTGACCCTTTGAGGGCTTGTGGATCGGGATGCGCACCAGTGCGGAGCGGTTGTTCGAGCCCCAGCACACGTAGCTGGGCGCCTCGGCGCCACCCCACAGCCTCTTGTACGAGTTCACGTGCTGGTTGGTGACCGCGGTGATCTCCGGCGCGTGTTTCAGCACGCCCGCCATGAACTGGCGTGCCACCGTCGACAGCCCGAATTCGGCGGCGGGGTCATGGAAGGCGTTCCTGTCGCCCTCGAAGAGGCTCAGGTGCGTGTGCATTCCTGAACCGGGCGACGCGGCCAGCGGCTTCGGCATGAAAGAGGCGTACAGGCCCTGCTCGAGCGCGACCTCCTTGATCGCCGTGCGGAAGGTCATGATGTTGTCTGCCGTGGTGAGTGCGTCTGCGTAGCGCAGGTCGATCTCGTTCTGACCCGGCCCCGCCTCGTGGTGGCTGAACTCGACAGAGATCCCCATCTCCTCGAGCGTAGTGATCGCCGTGCGCCTGAATTCGTGGGCGGTGCCGCGCGGCACGTTGTCAAAGTAGCCGGCCTGATCGACGGGGCGGGGTAGCTTGCCCTCCTCGAGCGGCTTGAACAGGTAGAACTCGATCTCCGGGTGCGTGTAGAACGTGAAGCCCTGCTCGGAGGCTTTGTCGAGCGTGCGCTTGAGCACCTGGCGTGGGTCCGAAAGCGCGGGTTCGCCATCGGGAAGGTGAATGTCGCAGAACATCCGCGCCGCTCCCTGGCGGTCGCCACGCCACGGCAACACCTGATACGTGGTCGGGTCAGGGATCGCGAGCATGTCCGCCTCATATACGCGCGTGAGGCCCTCGACGGCGGAGCCGTCGAATCCGATCCCCTCGGCGAAGGCGTTTTCCAACTCTGCGGGCGCGATCGCCACCGATTTGAGAATCCCGAGCACATCGGTGAACCACAAGCGAATGAAACGGATGTCGCGCTCCTCGACACTGCGAAGCACATACTCCTGCTGCTTATCCATGGCCCCTATCCTGCCCCATCTAGATGACGATCGTGTGACGTGACCGGGGCGCCTGTCCCGCGTAGGCTGGCGCCATGTCTGGCCTCACCATTGCCCTGGCCCAAGTCAACCCTTGCGTGGGAGACATCGCTGGTAACGCGGCACTTGTCTTGTCGCGAGCCCGCGAGGCCGCCGATGCGGGCGCGCGCATCGTCGCGTTCCCCGAGATGGTCATCACCGGATACCCCATCGAGGACCTCGCTCTGCGCGAAAGCTTTCAGCGTGCAGCGGAGGTAGCGGTGCGGTCGTTGGCCGCCGATCTCGTGGCCGACGGCCTTGGCCACCTCACCGTCGTACTTGGCACGCTCGGGGTCAACACGGACGGCCGCCCGACAAACGACGCCGTCGTGATCGAGAATGGCGTGATCACTGCGCGTTACTCCAAGCACCACTTGCCCAACTACGGCGTTTTCGACGAGAGGCGCATCTTTGCCTCGGGCACCGAGCCGTGCGTGATCAGGGTTGATGGCCGGCGTATCGGCATCGTGATATGCGAGGACATCTGGCAAGACGGTGGACCGGTGGCGGCCATGGCGGACGCGGACATCGAACTGTTGCTGGTGCTCAACGGCTCGCCCTTCGAAGAGGGCAAGGGTCGCGTGCGCACCGACCTCGCACGCCTACGCGCCGCCGAGGTCGACGCCCCGCTCGCGTACGTCAACATGTGGGGCGGCCAGGACGACCTCGTGTTCGACGGCCACTCGTTCATCGTCGCCGCCGACGGCTCGTGGATGGCCAACTCGCCCGGCTTTGCCGACGATGTGTTGGTGTGGACCCTGCCGGCGCCCGGTGCGGCGCCCGAACAGTCGAGCGTTGTCGATTTCACTTCGGACGACGAACAGGTCTACTCCGCTGTCGTTACTGGGCTGCGGGACTACCTCGTGAAGAACGGGTTCAGGTCGGTCGTTCTCGGGGTCTCAGGTGGAATCGACTCCGCCCTGACGGCGGCGATCGCGGCCGATGCCGTGGGCGGCGCGAACGTGGTGGGCATCGCGATGCCATCCGAGTACTCGTCGCAGCACTCTATGGACGACGCGGCGGACCTCGCCAAGCGCCTGGGCGCCGACTACCGCGTGCAGCCCATCGCGCCCATCGTCGACGTGTTCCAGGAACATCTGGCGCTCACGGGGGTATCGGAGGAGAACCTCCAGGCGCGCGTGCGCGGCGTGATCCTCATGGCGATCTCGAATCACGAGGGCCACATGGTGATCGCGCCGGGCAACAAGTCCGAGCTCGCCACCGGCTACGCGACGATCTACGACGCGGGAAGCATCGGCGGCTTTGCGCCGCTCAAGGACCTCGACAAGACCAGGGTCTGGGACCTCGCCCGCTGGCGCAATGCGCGGGCGGTTGAATTGGGTGAGACCGAACCGATCCCCTCCAACTCAATCGAGAAGGCACCGAGCGCGGAATTGCGCCCAGGCCAGACCGACCAGGATTCGCTGCCTCCCTATGAAATGCTCGACGTGGTGCTCGACGCCTACGTGGAGCACGCCGAGGGCCGTGAGGAACTGCTGGCGCGTGGGTTTGACGCCGCCGTGGTCGACAAGGTGCTGTCGCTCGTGGACAGGGCCGAATGGAAGCGCAGGCAGTATCCGCCTGGCCCCAAGGTCACCGCGCTCGCTTTTGGGCGCGACCGCAGGCTGCCGATCACGAGCCGGTGGCGCGAGTTGCCCTAGGCCCGGCCCCGGCCCCGCACGCACGCACGCACGCCTAGGCGGCCAGCGCACGTTGATGCACGGCAGTCGGCGCTGGTGACCACTCATTCGCCTCGCGCGTTTCTCAGTCGGCGCTAGTGACCACTCGACCATCCGAAGCCCGCGCCTGTGTACGCGGCCCGAGTGGTCACCAGCGCCGACTAGGAGGCAACTCGCGCCCCTAAGTGGTCACCAGCGCCGACTCGCGCTTCCGGTGGGTCGTGTGTGACGCTTGGGCGGCCGCGCGATCACACATCCGTGAGAAAGTGGAGTCATGACCGAACGCAAGAAGGTGCGCATCCATCACTTCCGCGAAATGAAGGCTCGCGGCGAGAAGATCACGATGCTCACCGCCTACGACTTCCCCACCGCCAAGCTGTTCGACGAGGCGGGTGTCGACGTCCTGCTCGTGGGCGACTCCCTCGGCGACAACATCCTGGGAAACCACAACACGGGCGCCGTCACACTAGACGAGATGATCCCGTTTGCGCGCGCGGTCTCTCGCGGCGCTCAGAAGGCGTTCGTCGTGGCGGACCTCCCGTTCGGCACCTACGAGGTGTCACCCCAGCAGGCGGTCGAGTCGGCCATCCGCATGATGAAACTTGCCCAGCCGCACGCCATCAAGTTCGAAGGCGGACGCCGGGTCGCGGCGCAGGCCAAAGCCGTCGTCGACGCGGGCATCCCGTTTGTCGGCC